>NZ_QFGB01000003.1:0-157751 GCF_004369245.1 Pelotomaculum sp. FP
GGCATTTTGCATCACTTTTGGGAGAAGTGACTGAGGTTTATCAGGAGCCGGATACGAGGCCCGTAAGTCCGGTTCTGTGAGAGGGATAACGCCGCAGAAAATTACTGCGGCGCTACCCTACTCGATTCATTTAGACTCCTATGCCTAATCCAAGATTTTTCAACCCTTCAACTTCATAAAGACAAACTTGAGGCCGGTCAAAAAGATGTGGCCGACTTTGATATCAAGTTCGCAGTCAATCCTGGTAGTAAAGCAGGGCTTCTCAAATCTCGGTGTAATAACCACTGCAGGTCTGGCGGCCCCGGAATGTATAACGCGGTAAAGCTTGGCTAAGAGCAGCCCTTTCACCCCCCCGGCCAGCCCTGCCAGGAACCCGGTCACGTGGGGTTCCTCCATGCCAAATTCCGTACTCCATTGAAAACGCCGCAAGTATACTTTCCCAAGCAAGTACCGGATTGCCGGCATGTAGTTCTCAAAAAAAATTTTACCCTTTTTCATCATGAAAAGGATACGCTTCAGGCCGAGCACTTCTTCCGCCTCTATTTTCCCCACTGGATCCGGGTCGTTTTTCCCCGTCACCTTCGCCTCTATTTTGAAGGCCGGCCTTAACGTCCGTGGCCACAATGGACGGCGCCATGGCCGGAAACCAGGCTTCAGTTCTGTTTTCACCACAGGTATCTCCATTTTGTAGGAGATTAACCCGCGCCAAAGAGATAGCTTTAAAGCAAAATGGTCGTCCCTCCCCTGCCTCCGGTACTGCAGCCTCATTTTTAGACTGGTCAGGGACAGGATCAGCGCAAACGTGCCAACCAGGATCATTACCAACTGGGTCCTGCCCACTTACTCCCACCCCCTGCATTATTTTCCCTTATGAGAGCAGTAATATACCAAATACTGTTTATCTAGCAGCAAAGCCGCCTCTTAATTGAGGGCGGCCGGGTGGGTAGTTTACATATCAAATTAACTAGCGCCATATAGCATGGACGTCTTCTATTTATACCAGTAGTCCAGGCCAACGTTGTGCCGCGCCCGATCCAGGTAGACAGCTGCAGCCTGCCTGGCCTTACGGGCGCCCTCGCGCATGATGTCGATGACATACTGCCTGTCCCGCTCCAGTCTTTGGCGCTCGTTGCGGTAGGGCGTGAAATATTCCCAGATGACGCCTACGAGCTCTTTCTTTAAATCACCGTAACGCAAACCGGGGTTCAGAAAACGTTCTTTGAGAGCAGCCCTGTCTCTCTCATCCAGAAAGAGGCTGTACAAATCATAAAGTATATTGTCCTTCAACGGCTTGGGCTGGTCGACCGGGGTCGAATCCGTTTTGATGCGCATGATTTTTTCCCGGATGCTTTTTTCATCGGCAAATATTTCTATGGCGTTTCCGTAGGATTTAGACATTTTCTGTCCGTCAACTCCCGGTACCGTGGCAAAGTCTTCTTCGATATCCGGTTCCGGAACCACAAAAGTATCTCCGTAAGTATTATTAAAACGGATGGCGATATCTCTGGCAATCTCCAGGTGCTGCTTCTGGTCTTTGCCGACCGGGACTTTATCCGCGCCGTAGAGTAAAATATCGGCCGCCATGAGCACAGGATAGGCGAACAGACCGTGGCTGGCGGGAATCCCTTTAGCGGTCTTATCTTTATAGGAGTGACTTCTCTCCAAAAGCCCCATGCCCGTTACGTTGGACAATAACCAGGTCAACTCGGTTACTTCCGGGACGTCGCCCTGTACCCAGAACACCGACTTCTCCGGGTCAAGCCCCAGAGCAAGGAAGTCACAAACTGCTCCATAAGTTTGCCGGCGTAAAAAATCACTGTCAAAGACTGAGGTCAGAGCATGATAATTAACAATGAAGCAAAACAGCTCGTTATGCTCCTGGTAATCCACCATCCTTTTCATCATGCCGAAATAGTTCCCCAGGTGCAGTGAACCCGAGGGCTGGATTCCTGATAGAATGCGCAAAAAAAAAGCCTCCTTTTGAAAATAATTATTGCCTACCTTACCAGCTGCGCAACAATATTTGCCAGCAAAATAAGGATATTTACGACAGGGTTTATTAAAATGGATATAAAGCGAAACCCGAAAAAAACCAGGACTATAAGCAAAATTGGTCCGTAAGCCTCAAGCTGGTCCAGCCAGTCCTGGCGGCCCGGCAAGAGACCGGCCAGGATTTTGGAACCATCCAGAGGCGGGATGGGGATGAGGTTAAATATCGCCAGGACCACGTTAATCACGATCACGTACTGCATGATGATATTAAAATAGGGGATTTGCATGCTCCCAAACAACCCTAAAATCACCGCTGAAGCCACGGCCAGGAGAAAGTTCGTGGCGGGTCCGGCCAGGGATACCAGCAGCATTCCCTGTTTTATATCGCCCCTGAGGTTGTACGGGTTGACCGGTACCGGTTTGGCCCAGCCGAATCCGGCCAGTAAGAGCAAAATAAAACCAACCGGGTCCAGGTGCGCCACCGGGTTAATTGTAAGGCGGCCATGCGCTTCGGCCGTCCTGTCTCCAAGCCGGTAAGCCACCCAACCGTGGGCATACTCGTGGAAGGTGAGCCCGATGATTATGGCGGGCAGGGTCAAGGCAATGGTATGCAGGCTGGGAAAATTAAACACTATTAATTACTCCTTCGTAAGCCGCCAGGTACTCCCTGGCATAGCTCAATTCTTCCTGCCTGGTGCGTACCAGGCCGTCCAAACGGGCTTGCCACACGGCATCCAGCGCCAGCTTGAAAGCCGGCCCCGGCGTGAAGCCCATGCCGCTCAGGTCCTTTCCGGTGATGGAAGGCTGGTCGTAGTTAATAGCGCTGAGGACCTGACGCAATTGTGTCCTCGCAGCGTTTCCGGTAAGGCGGGTCAAGATTAGCGGGTATACTTCCTCTGGCAGCGGCATCAACCGCCTGGCCAGATCACTCATCTGGACCTGCTGAGCGCGCTGTAAAGAATCAGCGACGTCCTGCCACCCGGACAGACCTGCATGCACCCTGCCGGTCCAGCGTTGGCCTAGATGATAGCGGCGGCATATAGCGCCTGCAGCGTCAGCATCCGAGCGGCTCAGCAGCGCCAGGAGGTACGCAAGCCAGGGTTCCAGCTGTTCTGCCAGGTCCCAGGTATGTATTACTCTTAATGAGCGCGGCAGCTCATCCAGTACCTGCCGGACTTGCTCATAGTCGACGCCCGGGAAGAGGTAGTCCCATAACCCAATTTCTTTCAACCGGTAGAGGGCCAGCCCCGGCCGCGGCTCTGAAAGGATGTGCTTTAATTCTTCCCACACCCGCTCCATAGCCACCCTTTCCAGCATCTTGCTGCGTACAGCTTCCCTGGCCAAAGCAAAAGTCTGAGGTTCCAGGTCCATGGCATAGCGCTTTTCAAACCTTACCCCCCGCAACAGCCTGGTTGGGTCCTCTACAAAGCTGAGGTTGTGCAGTACCCGTACCAGGCCGCGTTCAAGGTCCTCCCTGCCGCCGAAGTAATCAATGATATCACCAAAATCATTCTGGTTTAAGGAAACCGCCATGGCATTGATGGTAAAGTCGCGCCTGTAAAGGTCCTGGTGCAGAGACGAAGTTTCAATTTGAGGCATGGCCGCGGGATGTTGGTAAAATTCCACCCTGGCCGTTGCCACATCCACCTGCCGGCCATCCGGAAAGAGGACCGTCGCGGTGCGGAATTTGGGATGGACACGTACTCTGGCGTCGTAGCGCCGGCCAAGCGCGCGGGCCATTTCCACCCCATCTCCTTCCACCACCAGGTCGAGATCAAGGCTCTCTACGCCCAGCAGCAGATCGCGGACAATGCCTCCAGCGGCGAAGACCCGGCACCCCAATTCATTAGCTATTGTTCCAACTTGTTCCAATATTGTTATATATGCTTCCGGCAGACTGCGATAGATCAGCTCGCGTATGTTTTTATAGTGGTATTTGAAGCTTTTTTCACTATATACCTTATAATGCTTTGACTGTACATCACCGTGCAGCGTCCGCAGCACATCAGTCCGCGATACTATGCCGACCAGTTTTCCTTCTTGCAGTACCGGAAGCCGGCCGATGTCGTGCTCAATCATCAACTCTCTAACCGCGGCAACCGTAGCTTCCGGGCCGACGCTCACCAGGCTACCGGTCATGAATCCTTTAACGGGAGCATGCCCAAGACCGTGGTGGACTGCTTTTTCCACATCACGCCGGGAAATAACTCCCACAACTTGCTCATCTTTTATTACAGGCAACCCGGTATGACCGTAGCGCAGCATAATTCGCCCCGCTTCTTCAATCACGGTTTCCGGCGCCACTGTCTTTACCGGGCTGGACATAATGTCTGCCACGCTAACGGGTGGTTTTACCTTCTGCCTGATCGCAGCCAGGAGAAGTTTTACCACATCCGCCACCTGCGAATTTTTGATGACAGCCGACGCCGCCGCGGGGTGTCCCCCGCCGCCCAGCATACCAAGGATATCTTTAACGCTTACTTCGGGCACGCTGCTGCGGGCGACAACGTGGACACAGCCGTCCATCTTGACCACCGTGAAAACAGCTTCAAGGTTGGCAAAATCGACCAGCTTGTGAGTCAGCAGGTCCAGGCCTCCCACAAATTGGTCCAGGTCCGCCTCTGCAATTAGAAACTTGATTCCGTTGATATTATACCTCTCAGCCGAAACCAGCAGAGCTTTCAACAGTCCTCTTTGTTCCTCCGTCAAAGGGCGCCACAGGAAGTTTGCGACCACGGCAAGATTGGCCCCGTTGGCCAGGGTATAAGCCACCGCTTCCGCATCCCTGGGGGTGGTATTGGAAAAGACAAGAGACCCGGTATCTTCATAAATGCCCAGGGCCAGGACAGTTGCCTCCACCGGTGTTATCTGAAGGCGCTTTTCCCTGATTTTTTCTACCAGCAGGGTTGTGGTCGCCCCAACCATCTCAACGACCTCAAACCTGCCCGTGGCGTCCCCCTCACTGCGGGGGTGGTGGTCGTAAATATGCACCTCGACACCGGGTCTATCCAGGAGGTAAGCTAGTTTGCCAAGGCGGGAGGGTGTTTTGGTGTCAACAAGAATGAGCTTTTCCACCAGTTCAGGCGCGATATCCCGGATGGCCCTGACATAGATGGTATCCTTATGCAGGGCCATAAACTCCTCAACGTTTTTCAGGAGCGCCCCGGGAAAGACCATAATGGAGCCGGGATACAGTTTTTGTGCCGCCACCATCGAAGCCAGGGCATCGAGATCGGCATTGGTATGAGTCGTAATTATATCCACTGCCGGGAGGCCTCCGCTAAACAACCTTTTCCAAAATAATACGTTTTTATATTATATCATACTGCCGGATGTATTTAAAAGCGCCCTATGGGCGCTCAGGTTCTGCTGACCTGGTTGTCTCATTGCTGTGGCAAGGGCGAATGAATTCTCGCCAACATTTAATGGCGCATTGCTCCGTATGCGAAAAAAAGAGGGTCGGCGCCGGGAAAGCTGACAACCCTCTTTTTCGTTTTAAATTTTTGGCAGCTTTTCCAGCGCCTTTTTAAGATTTTCCTCCGGAAGCGGGTAATCTACCAGGTTCCCTTCCATATATGCGTCATATGAGGGCAGGTCCAGCAGGCCATGACCGCTCAAGTTGAACAGGACAGTCCTGGACTCTCCAGCCTCCCTGGCGGCTAATGCCTCTTCTACCGCGGCATGGATGGCGTGTGATGATTCCGGAGCCGGCACTATACCCTCGCACCTGGCAAAAAGGACCCCCGAATCAAATACCGCTGTTTGCCCGTAAGCCACGGCCTCGGCAATACCGTCATGCACCAGCTGGCTTACCAGTGGCGATTCGCCGTGGTAGCGCAGGCCTCCGGCGTGAATACCGGGCGGCATGAACTCTGTGCCTAAAGTATACATGGACAGAAGCGGGGTGAAACCGGCCACATCACCGTAATCATAGCCAAAGCGCCCCCTGGTAAGAGTCGGACAGGCGCTTGGTTCCACTGCCAGCAACTTTACTTTGGCGCCTTTAACAATTTTATCATAGGCAAAAGGGAAAGTCGCCCCACCGAAATTGCTGCCGCCACCGCAACAGGCAATGACAACGTCCGGGTAGTTATCCACCTTGGCCAACTGTTCCCTGGCCTCCAGGCCGATGACGGTTTGATGTAAAAGAACGTGGTTTAAAACACTGCCCAGCGCGTAGTTGGTATCATCGCGCCCGGCCGCGTCCTCAACCGCTTCACTGATGGCTATACCCAGGCTGCCCAATGATTCGGGATCCTTTTTTAAAATTTCCCTGCCTGAATTGGTGCGGTCGCTGGGGCTTGCAATTACCTCCGAGCCGAAGACATGCATCAGTGAACGCCGGTAGGGCTTCTGGTGATAGCTGACTTTTACCATATACACGGTGCATTCCATGCCAAAGAAGTTGCAGGCCTGAGATAAAGCGACTCCCCACTGGCCGGCGCCGGTTTCAGTAGCCAGCCGCTTAATCCCCTCTTTTTTATTATAATAGGCCTGGGGAACGGCCGTGTTGAGTTTGTGGCTTCCCGCCGGGCTTGCTCCCTCATATTTGTAATAGATTTTGGCAGGGGTATCCAGGGCTTTTTCCAGGCGACGCGCGCGACAGAGAGGTGAAGGCCTCCAGAGCTTGTAGATCTCCATCACCTCATCGGGGATCTCAATCCAGCGCTCCTCGCTTGCCTCCTGTTTAATCAGTTCAAGCGGAAAGATGGGTGTTAAATCCTGCGGAGCTATAGGCTCTTTTGTGGCCGGGTTCAACGGCGGTTTGGGCTTATTTGGCATATCCGCCTGAATATTGTACCAGGCCCTGGGCATCTCTTTCTCGGTTAACAGCACTTTGATTTCACTCATCTCTTCTTGCTCTCCTCTCATCTCTTGAAATATTTATGGCGACAGCCAAAACCATTTTATCGTATTGGGCTGTACCGGCGCAAGGGTATGTTACCATGAAAATACATTTTCATTTCTGCCGGCGCATAATTAACATGGTTGTTCTAGCTAATTTTTTCCTCCCGGCCGGCCGTACTGCTCCACTTACCACAGCGGTCGCCCCAGCGCGCTAAAATATTATTGTTTTCCGCTATCTCCACCACTTCGCACAAGTTGGCGCAACCGGAGCACTCAAAACTACCGGCGCGAAAACTGGTATCAGCCACCCCAAAGCCTTTAAAAAGGCTGGTACCTTTCCTGGCTACAGCTTCCCTGGCAAGTATGGCGGCGCCAACCGCGCCCATAACGTTAAAATAAGGCGGCACCTGGACTGAAAGGTCCAGGGCTTTCTCAAAAGCCCTTACCATCCCGACATTGGCGGCTACCCCTCCCTGGAATACTACCGGCGCCAGGATTTCTTTGCCTTTTCCCAGGTTGTTGAGGTAGTTTCTGACCAGAGCCTCGCAGAGACCGGCTAAAATATCCGGCAAGCTGCAGCCCATCTGCTGTTTGTGGATCATGTCGGACTCGGCAAACACCGCGCACCTGCCGGCGATACGCACAGGAGCCCTGGCCAGCAAGGCGTACTCCCCAAATTTCTCAATCGGTATGTTCAGACGCGCCGCCTGCTGGTCGAGAAAAGAACCGGTACCGGCGGCACATACAGTATTCATGGCAAAGTCATTGACGACTCCATTGCGCAGGATAATAATTTTGGAGTCCTGGCCGCCGATTTCCAGTATGGTCTGAACGCCAGGCGCCAGTGAGGAGGCTGCCACAGCGTGGGCGGTGATTTCGTTCTTTACGGCGTCGGCGCCTACGATAAGGCCTGCCAGATGCCTTCCGCTGCCGGTTGTGCCAACCCCCCTGACAATTGTGCCGGAGGGAAGCCGGGCGCCAAGTTTTTTTAAACCGGCCTGAACGGTGGCGATAGGCTGCCCCTGGGTCCTTAGATAGATATCCTCGACAACCATGCCTCCCTCGTCTAAAAAGACAATATTGGTACTAACCGAGCCGACGTCTATACCCAAAAAACCCTTCATAACTTACGCCCTCCCGAATATCTTTTTTCCTTTTACATAGAGATTGCTCCGGCTTTCCTCCAGCGCAACATGTCCATAAATGCTTCCAGCCTGGTTAAGAGACCGGCTTCTCCGGTATGTTCATCCAGAGTAATATTTAAAAAAGGAACACCATTTGAGCGAGCGCTCCGTTCAATTAATTCCCCCGTCATAGAATCGGGGCCGCAACCGAACGCCGCTATATGCACAAGCCCTGCCACATCCGGACGTTTCATATAATTAAAGGCCGCTCCCGCCATGCGCTGGCCCAGCGTCCAGAACAGTTTTTTGGGCAGACAGCGGGAAGCGCAGTTAACGGCGTGGTCCGGCAGAAACTCCGCTGTTACGATGCTTGCCCCCATTTCTTTCAGTCTCTTGATAATGTTCATGTTGATGTAGGTGTCATAGATATTGTAGGGATGGCCGATTAAAGCTACTTTAAAGGAATCCTCCGGTTCAGGAAGGGGTAAATTTTCAACCCGGTCCTCCAGAATAGCCATGGCCTCGGTCGGCATCAACCCCATCTGAAGAAGCTTACAGTACTGATTATGCGCCTTGACCGACCGTAAGAAAGCCATCCATATTTTGTAGCTGCTGCCGCTGAATAATTTCCCCACCTCATGTGCCGCCCGGTAGATTTCCATACTGCTTTTATAAAGATTGATATTGGTGTCAATCAATTTGGGAAGTCCCTTGATCCGCCTGATCATATCCGGGAAACCCAGGAATTTCGGGCAAATGTACTCACGCCTCCCGATGCTGACCATCCGGGGCAAAAAAAGGAGGTCCGACTTACCTGCGAGGTCCAGGACATGACCGTAGGCCAGTTTAACCGGCAGGCATACTTCATCAACGGCGTTTTTCAGCCCGTTTGCCAGGAGCCCCTTGTTGGAAGGTTGTGAGAGCACTACCTCGGCCCCCAGTTCTTGAAAAAAGACCCGCCACATCGGGTAGTAGTAATAATAAAGAAGAGCCCTTGGAATACCAACCTTTAAAGGCACGGTATATTCCTCCGTCCAGTGTGTTTTGGGCAAAAAAAATAACCAGCCTGGTGTGAAGTATCCCCATTTGCAGGGATTTTATTACAAGGCGCCGTCCGGTTGTAGTACAGCAAGGTCTTGTGCAAAACCGCTTTTCTCGATTATAGTCTGAAAAGCCCTTGTTGTTAGCGGCGCGCCCTTTCCTGCGTCATCAGCGCCGTCCATTTTGCCTATATCGCCGATGCCGATCACCAGGGGCAGGTTAAGCTTATCGATTATTTCGACAGTATCACCTTCCTGCGGATCATGTTTAGGTTTCCCACTTTTATCGACTGCGCCTTCAATAACCTTTCCGGAGTTGGTTATAGAAGCGTCTACCGTACAGCCGGATACGTTTTCCGTGTTGGAGGCGACCGCCAACACCCCAAGCACCTGTATCTCAGGATGAGCAGTGATAAAAGCCAGTGCCTCCTCGCCACGCCCCGCGCCGTTGAACCCGCGGTCATCAAGCATAACCACGACCGGGTCATTGGGGGCCTGTTTAATCATTTCCACCAGTTCCTTTCCGGACCGCCTGGTCGGATTCCCGGCTGAGGCTGAAATGCAGCGGGCGCCGATGTTTTTAGCCGCCACTTCCACCGCCCTCTTGGCGATGCGGTCTCCATCGGTAACAAGGATGACTTTTCTTTTGCACTCAGAAAGATTGTCCATATTGTCCTCTAGGTCTTAAAAAGTCAGCGCCGGATAGCCGAATAACCGATAATGTCGCTGATCAATATATGACCTTTCGTTATACTTCCCTGCAGGTTAAACCTTATGCAGACAACAGAACTCAGGGACACAGGGACAGGTACCTTGTCCCTCTTTATTTATTGTTGTTGACTTGTTGACTTGGGACAGGGTACCTGTCCCTGTGTCCCGTGTCCCTCCATGATAAGCCTCCTTTAGTTGGTCATTGAGAACAGACTGGGGAGGCCTGATTTATAATTTAAGAAGAGTTCGGGGATATACCCGAACCCTTCTTTGTCAATACATCTCACTCACACGTAAAACCCTTGCGCTGTTTTAATCTGGTTCGATTTCATTCAAATTTGCATTGCGTAACAATTTAAGTTAATGGCAGCATTCCACGCCCGCGTCAAGATGTGTTTCATATTAGTTCTTCAATAATGTACCTATTCGGTATGCGCTATTTTTACATTGGCTTTGTATTCAACAAGACGGCCGTTCTCAACATTGGCGGTGAAGTTCACGATTTCAACAGCTACGATATTCTTCACTGTACGTGACGCTTCGCTGATAGCAGACTGGACGGCGCCTTTCCAACTATCGGGGGATTCCCCCACCAACTCTGAAACTATAACATGCATGGTTTATTCCTCCTTAAGTTTTTTCTTTAGCGGTAATATTATGTGTAGCAACCGGATATCTATACAATTTTTAGGAGCAAAATAAAAAGGCCCTTTACGGAGCCTCAGTATATCTACAAACCTTTCCTTGGAACTGTTCCCGTCCTTGGCGCTTGTGAGAGACTATTCACCACTGTCATCCATCAGGTCCTTAATTTTTTTCAAGGCCTGTCTTTCCAGCCTCGAGACCTGGACCTGTGAAAGACTCAGCCGCCTGGCAATGTCAGACTGGGTTTTATCCTCAAAAAAACGCCAGGTTATGATCTGCCTGTCTCTTTCCGGCAGTTTATCTAAAAGCTCGCTTACCGAAAGGCTCTCAAGCCAGGGTGTTTCCCCGTCTTCACTGTCCTTCAACTGGTCAAGCAGGTAGATCGGGTCACCGTCATCCTGATGCAGGGTCTCATAAATGGAAGCGGGTGTCTGCGCAGCTTCCAGGGCATTGACAATTTCTTCTCTGGAAAGACTCAGTTCACCTGCGATCTCGCCAATTGTTGGTTCCCTGCCCAGCCTGGCCGTAAGCAGTTCCCTTGTTTGCTGTATTTTATAAGCTGTTTCTTTGACCGAGCGGCTAACCTTGACCGGGTTGTCATCTCTTAAGAACCGCCTGATTTCTCCAACTATCATAGGTACCGCGTAAGTTGAGAATTTAACGTCATATCCCAGGTCAAATTTATCAATAGCCTTCATCAGCCCGATGCAACCGATTTGAAAAAGGTCTTCCAGTTCATAGCCCCTGTTCTGAAATCGTTTGACCAGGTTAAATACCAATTTGAGGTTGCAGTTGACCAGCTTGTCGCGGGCATAACTGTCACCATTTTTGGCTTTCTGGAGTAATTCTTTCATTTCCTTGTCTTTCAACAGGGGAAAGCGTGGCAGGTTCATTTCCACCAACCTGCTGCTCATTATTTGTTCAACTCCTGCTTAGTGTTCCCGGCTGTTTTGGACAGCCCCGGCGCCAACTCTTCTACTCATGCGGACCATGGTTCCACGCCCCGGCAGTGAATCGACCTGTAAGTTCTCCATGAAAGACTGCATAAAAACAAACCCGAGGCCCAGTCGTTCAGGGTCTGTGGTAAACGCCGGCTGCAGAGCCCTGTCAATGTCTTCTATTCCCCTGCCATCGTCTTCTATGCTTAGTTCAAGCGTGTTTTCCGTCAGTCCGGCATAGATCTTTATAAACCTGTCCGGGGCATTCCTGTAGCCGTGGATGATAGAATTGCTTACCGCTTCTGATACGGCGACCTTAACTTCCTCAAGGTCGCTCAAGGTAAATTCAAGCTGGGAGGCAAAAGCGGCGACAGTTGCCCTGGCAAAGGATATATTCGCCGGTATGCTAAGAAATTCCAGTTTCATCTGGTTATTTAACGGCATGGTTTCAATCCTCCTCTAACCTAGTTTCCGCAGGGCCTCGGCTTCACTGTCAGACTCGCCCATAATCCTGAAGAGACCGGACAATTCAAGGATTCTGCGAACCTGAGGCTGAGGTGAGACAATGATAACTCTACCCCCGTTTTTTGAAACCCGCTTGTAACGGCCCAGAAATACTCCCAGTACCGAACTGTCCACAAATGATACTTTCGATAGATTCAAAACTATATTTCTGGCGGGTTCCCGGTCGAGAGACTCTTCAAGGTTATTTCGGAGAAAGTCAGCTACGCTAAGGTCAAGTTCGCCACCCGGGCGGACAAGCAGGGTATCCTGTTTAAACTCAATATCCAAGAGCACGGGCGCCAATCCTTTCTCAATAGTTAATTGCATATACCCTTCTGCTAAATCTTACCAAATGTATCACCAAAAGGCAAGCTGTGATTCGAGATAAGAAAAATGAGCAGGCTTTTCGGCCGGCTCATTTAACACATCACCTGTGGATCATGACGTCTCTATATCCGATTTTAATAAACGCTGTCGATTACTCTTTTCATTTGAAGGAATATTGAGGCTTTGGGGACGTCATCTTTGGCTATGAGTTTAACCCGCAAGACTTCCTGTCCTTTCTTTGTAACGACATACGACCCCACTTCCTGGCCCTTCAAGACCGGGGCGCTAATATATCCAGGCAGTTCAACCTTTGACTCAAACCCCTTTTCTTCACCCTTTGGCACTACTACGCCGGCCCTTTCCGAGGTCAGGACATCCACACTGGCGGACTGCCCCTTACTTACCTTGACAGTGCCCACGCTGGTCCCCTTTTCGGCCATATTAACCGCTTTATAACGGGCAAATCCATAGTCCAGAATTTTGGTTGATTCATTGAAATGACTTTTGGGTTCAGCCGTTCCCAGGACAACACAGATCAGCCTGAGGCCGTCTCTTTCCGCCGAGGAAGCCAGACAGTATTTTGCCGCCTCCGTCCAACCGGTCTTGCCGGCGTCGGCTCCATCGTACCACCAGAGCATCTTGTTGGTGTTCCATAATTTAAAGGCGCCGCCGCGCAGTTCATGTTCCTTCATCGCGGTTATTTTTTTAAAAAGCGGGTTTTCCAGCCCTGCTTTTAAGATCACGGCCAGGTCATGAGCGCTGGTATAGTGGTCATCCGCGGTAAGACCGTGGCAGTTGACGAAATGGGTGTTTTCCAGTCCGAGGGACTTGGCCTTATCGTTCATGGCCTCTACGAAAGCTTCTTCGCTCCCTGCAATGTGTTCAGCGACAGCCACGCTGGCGTCGTTAGCCGATTGCAGCCCTACTGCTGTGAGCAGGTCCCACAGGCTCATTTCTTCACCAGGTTCGAGATAAATCTGCGACCCGCCCATTTCCCAGGCGTTTTCACTGGCCACAACCTGGTCGGTCAACTTAAACTCACCCGCTTCCACTGCTTCCGTCGCCAGCAGCAGGGTCATCAACTTTGTGACGCTGGCCATGGGCAGCCGCTTGTCCGGCTCCTTTTCATAGATAATTTTATTGGAATAGGGCTCAAGCAGCACGGCCGCTTCGGCTGTTGTTTTCAGGGTTCCTTTAGCGGGTTCATTGGCTTTTGCCGCCAGTTCGGCGGCAAAAGCCAACGGACAACCAGTAAAAACGGCAAGAAGCCATGCAAACAACAGGATTAACTTGGTTTTTTGCCAGGACATAAAAGCTTACCCCCAATCGATATTTCAGTTTCTCCAAATTCTTCCAGGTGGTTCTATGGAAACGCTATCATCTTCGCTTGTACCGGGGTTGTTTGTATTATGTTTCCTTGTTTTAAAGTTATGCGTGGTAACTCATTAACACATAAAAAAACACCCCGCGCATATGCGAGGCGACTCGTGCTGTAACAGGCAATTTTATTGCACCACATCATATACAAAATGAATCGGGCTTGGCTGACTATCACTGAATGAATATGCGTCCATTACCATAGCTTCGGCTTCTTCATGCTCATCAAGGTTAGAGTGCAATATACAGATTGTATCACCGGCTCTGACATACTCACCTATTTTTTTAACCATGGTCAATCCGGCGGAGTAATCAATGCGGTCGTCCTTTTTTTCCCGGCCTGCTCCAAGGAGCATCGCCGCAACTCCTATGGCTTCAGCGTTGATTGCCGCCACATAACCTGATTTTAAAGCTTTCACTTCGATATGCTTCTTCGCTTTGGGAAGACTAGCAGGGTTATCTATAAATCCGGGATTGCCCCCTTGGATTTCAACAAACTGTTTGAACTTTTCAATAGCCTTACCGGACATAATATATCGTTCCAGCTCATTATAAGCATGTTCAAAATCAGGAAAAGCGCCGCCCAACACAGTCATGTGAGCCGCTATGGTAAGCGCTACAGCGGTTAAATCCTTTGCGCCTTTCCCCGCCAGCGCTTCTATTGCTTCCTTAACTTCATTGGCGTTACCGACCTCATTGCCTAAAGGCTGGCTCATATCCGTAATAACAGCTATTGTCTTTCTGTTAAGCGATTTGCCTATTTCAACCATAGTCAGGGCGAGTTCCTTAGCTTCATCGATTGACTTCATAAAAGCTCCGGACCCGACCTTAACGTCCAGGACAATGGCGTCGGCGCCGGATGCTATCTTCTTACTCATTACCGAGCTCGCGATCAAAGGGATACTGTCCACTGTCGCGGTAACGTCCCGCAAGGCATATATCTTCTTGTCGGCAGGAGTCAAGTCGGCGCTTTGACCGGCAATAGCCATTTTGTAGGCATTCACATTTGAAATGAATTTGTCGCCCGGGAGGTTGGTGTTAAATCCGGCAATTGCCTCCAGCTTGTCAATAGTCCCCCCTGTGTGACCCAAACCCCTGCCGGACATTTTTGCAACCGGTATTCCCGCGGCTGCGACCAGGGGGATAATGACCAGGCTGACCTTGTCGCCAACGCCGCCGGTCGAATGTTTATCAACTTTTATTCCTTTGATTGCCGTCAGATCAAGCTTATCTCCCGAATCAACATAAGCAAGGGTCAGGTTGGCGATTTCTTCTTTATCCATACCCTTGAAGTATATCGCCATGAGTAAGGCTGACATCTGATAGTCAGGCACTTCTCCGGAAGTGTAGCCGGAAATGATGAAGTTAATTTCATCCCTGGTTAATTTTCCACCCTGCTTCTTTTTTTGGATCAGGTCAACCATCCTCATCGCATTACCCCCATATTACTGCTCTGCTTTGACGGCCAGCTTTTTCAATGCGCGCTTATTTGCGGCCAAAAGCTTGTACCGGCAGAATATTTCAGGCCAAAGCTGTCGGCTATGGTGGCCGCCACATCCGCGAAGGTTTCCCTTACCCCGAAATCTATCCCGCCGCGCAGCGTTTTGCCGTAAACGAGGAGGGGTACGTACTCCCTGGAGTGGTCCGTGGACGGGGTGGTGGGGTCACAACCGTGGTCCGCCGTAATAATCAGCACGTCCTCTTCCCGCAGTAGTTTTATTAGTCCCGGTAAACGCAGGTCCAGCTCTTCCAGCGCCTCAGCGTAGCCCCGCGGGTTATTGCGATGGCCGTAAAGCATATCAAAGTCAACCAGGTTGGCAAAAATCAGCCCGCCTGCAACCGAGTTAAGCATATTTATGATCTGCTCCATGCCATCCGTGTTTCCTTTGGTCGGAATGGAATCGGTAATCCCCTCTCCATCGAAAATGTCACGGATTTTACCGATAGCAATGACGGGGATGCCGTTATCTTTAAGCAGGTTCAGCACTGTTTGGCCCGGTGGTTTTAATGAAAAGTCATGCCGGTTCATCGTCCTTTTAAAATTCCCCGGTCCACCGGTGAAAGGCCTGGCGATCACCCTGCCCACGGCATGCTCCCCGGTTAGCAGCTCCCGCGCAATACGGCAAATCCGGTACAATTCTTCCAGCGGTATGATCTCCTCGTGTGCGGCTATCTGGAATACGCTGTCGGCTGAGGTATAGACGATGGGTAAACCTGTCGCCATGTGCTGTTCACCAAGTTCTTCGATGATCGCTGTGCCGGAGGCAACCTTGTTGCCAAGGACTTTGCGTCCTATGCGTTCCTCGTAAGTTCTAATCAGCTCAGGGGGAAAACCGCCAGGGTAAACAGGAAATGGCCGCTCCAGGATTAAACCGGATAGTTCCCAGTGGCCTGTCGTGGTATCTTTGCCCGGTGACAACTCGGCCATCCGGCCGAAAGACGCTGCCGGGTTTTTTGCCGGAGGAACCCCCGCTATATGAATAATATTTCCCAGGCCCAGGCCGGCCAGATTGGGCAGGCGCAATCCTCCCACAGACCTGGCGATATGGCATAGCGTGTTGCTGCCGGTATCTCCATATTTGCCGGCATCCGGCAGTTCCCCTACCCCAACGCTGTCCAATACAACTAAGGCAACTCTTTTCAATTCGGGTGACAACCCCCTTTAGCGTGTATTTCTCCCACCTGTTCAGGCCCTGGGATGACTGCGGTTGTAAATCTCCCTGACCCTTTTTTTGGTGAGGTGAGTATAAATCTGAGTGGTGCTGATATCAGTATGCCCCAGCATTTCCTGGACCGAACGGATATCGGCGCCATTTTCCAACAGGTGTGTGGCGAAGGAATGCCTCAGTGTGTGCGGGGTTATGACAGTATTAATTTTGGCCTTGAGGGCGTACTTTTTAATAATTTTCCAAAATCCCTGCCTGGTCAACCTCTGACCGCGGTGGTTGACGAAAAGCGCGGAGACCTTTCCGGATTTTTCTAGTTTGCGCCTGCCGCGCCCCAGGTATTCCCTGAGAAAGCGGGCTGCGACATCACCCAGCGGGATTACCCGCTCTTTGGACCCCTTGCCGAAACAACGGATAAAGCCGTTATCAAGGTTGAGGTTGGTGAGGTCGAGGGAAACCAGTTCAGATACCCGCAGCCCGGTGGCGTAAAGGAGCTCCAGCATGGCCTTGTCCCGCAAACCCGCAGGCTCCCCGATATTGGGCTGGCTCAGTAAAAGGTCCACTTCTTCTATGGTCAGGACCCTGGGCAGCCTCTGGGCCGGCTTTGGTGATTCCAGCTCCTGAGAGGGATCCTTGCTGACGACCCCCTCATTTAATGCAAAACGGTAGTATGATTTAATAGCCGCCAAATGACGGGATATGGTAGCCGGCGAGCGCCCGTCCAATTGCAGTTGGAAGAGGTATGACATAATCGCGTCTTTCCCGGCCTGCTCCATGGTCACCAAACTATACTTGCGGCAAAAGGCGATATAAGCTTTTAAATCGGTCCGGTAAGATACCAGCGTATTTGCTGCAAGCCCCCGTTCAACTGACAGATGATAGATAAATTCTTCGAGAAATTTTTCCATTTAAATACCCCAAAAAAATAAAGTCTTTTGCAAGACTCTATTTCCACATCCAGCCATATAATCCTTTTATAAATACGAACAAACCGCTACAGCAGGTAGGCGGCGGTGAGTTTGACCAGGAGCGGCGTCAGGTATACTTCTACCAGGCCGGCCCCGGCCGAAACAGCCAGAACAAGGCACATCAACCCGCTGTAAATAACAAAACTCGGCCATATTACTGTTTTTGAGTTATAAAAACGCTTGACGAGCAACAGGGCAAAGCATAGTGAAGCAACGCCGCCCATTAGCAGCGCCGGGACCAGGATAATATTCTGGGGCAGGATAGCCGCGCAAGTCAGCGCCATCCCCTGCAGGCTTTTTGAGTTGGTTAAGAAAGCGACACAATATCCCAGAACAAAGCCGCGGGTAAAGATAATTCCCAGCATAACCGGAATGCCGATAACGGTCAAACCCAGGAGATATACTTCCAAAATGAGAACCAGGTCGTTGTACATTACATCCCTTAGAACGCCGGTATTATCCACTTCCATCATCCCCGCCTGCTGCAGGAACTGGTCCAGGTAAGTTTTTAGTTCCTGAGCCTGTTCAAACGGGATTCCTTTAACACCCATGGCGCCTGTGATGATCCCACAAGCAAATACCCCCACCACAATTAAATAGGCAGGCCAGCTGTAACGTAGCGAGTTGCCCCAAAAGCCCCGCAGCGATTTAAGCACCTTCCAGCCCCCCCCCGTCCTGTTCCTGATTATTTTTATGGCCGGGACATCCCCTTTATGAATAGCCTGAGAGCAATTTTGCTCAGGCTCCTTCTTTATAACCTGCCTGACAAAACGAAAAGCTCATAACTTCTTGCTGTCTTTCATATGTTTAAAGGACAAGTTAGGAAGGGAGCAACAATCCATGGCAAGACGCGCAGGTATAAATAATGTTTGTCAACACATAGGGGCTGAGGAGTCTTCCGGGGTAAGACTTTACGTTCAAAAAGGAGGAGTTTTTCTTTGCGGCAAGCCAAAAGAAATCCGGCGCCTGCTTAAGACCTATGCCAGCAGGTACCGGACCGTTGAGGAACTAATAACTCATAATCTTAATTGAGGCACATTTAAATGCAGAATATATCAATGATTTGCCGGTTAGTTGTTTTAGTTAACATGCCGCTGTCACGGCGCCGCGTATCATAAAAATATGCTTAGCGATGTAGGCGCCATTTCAATCGCACACGGCGTGTCAGCGCCGAATTTGGGACCTAATGCAACTTTGTGCGAAGGAATTCGCACCTGCATTTTTCGGGGACGTGCTCCGTATGTTGTTTTTAGGGTAGAGCCTGGGTTGCGCGTACAATTTCTAAAAGGTAACGGGCATTGCCGCTGAGGTCGGCCAGGTTGATAAATTCCTCTGTTGTATGGACTTTACTCATCCCGATACCCAGCACAACCGCTGGAATACCTTTACTGTTATAAATATTGGCGTCGCTGCCTCCGCCGGTATTTTTCAGGCTGGCGGTTAATCCCAAGTTTTTAGCTGCGCTTAAGGCCAGGCGGACAGGAAGAGATTGCTCATCCAGTCTAAATCCATCATATTGCCTATCTACCACAATTTTGGCTTTGGCGCCAAATTTACCAGCAGCTTTTTGTAGAGTTTCACACATATGTGAAGTCTGCGCTGTTAACTTGGCGTGGACCAGGCTGCGCGCCTCACCCTGAATGGTTACACTGTCGGGGACAATATTGGTTGCTTGACCACCTGAAATAATACCGATATTGCTGGTGGTCTCTTCGTCAATGCGACCAACCTTCATCCCGGCAATGGCCTGGGAGGCTACCATAATCGCATTAATCCCTTGCTCGGGGTTAATCCCGGCGTGGGCCGACCTGCCTGTGATGGTCGCTCCTATATGGTCCTGCCATGGAGCCCTGGTAACGATCGTACCAGGCGGCCCGTCGCTGTCAAGCACAAAACCGGCTGTTGCCGCCAGTTGGCTGTAATCCAGGTTCTTGGAACCAAAAAGCCCGCCTTCTTCCCAGATGGTAAAAACAACCTCCAGGCCGCCATGTTCAATGTTTTGCTCCCTGACCAACCGCAAAACCTCAAGAATGGCGGCGATGCCGGCCTTGTCGTCGGCCCCAAGTACAGTATCACCGGAAGATCGGACCAACTCCCCGTCAACCACGGGCTTGACCCCACTGCCGGGTTCTACCGTATCCATGTGGGCAGACAGCAGCAACACAGGAGCTCCGCTCTTTCCAGGCAGCTTGCCGATAATGTTGCCGGTATCCGACCCAACTTCCCGGCCGGCGTTGTCTTCACTTACCTCCAGGCCAATTTCTGAAAGTTTTCTTTTGAGCAGATCAGCCATGTCCCGTTCTTTGCCGGATACGCTGTCGACCTGGACGAGTTCTAAAAATTCATTTAGAATACGTTCAGATTTAACCATAATCACCCACCCTGAATATAGGATTCCGGATTGACCTTGATTTTAAGGGATTATTGCATTGCTTTTAGGTCAGGTGCGAATGAATTCGCACCTGCATTTTGGTTATATAGGGCATTTTTCATATTAATTAGCAGCTTCGCCAGGAGGTGTTATCATAAATCTTTTTAATATATTAATCCGTCCGGGAAAATTTATGCGCCCTGACCAGTTCGGCCCCTCTTTCGAGCGCCTTGACGTTGGCCGGGATCATGTGGTGGTGCCGCTTTGGAAAGACTTCCTTTAAGGATTGTTCCACTCCTTTTATGGACGCTACCCCGGTTAACGCAAGCAGCGCCCCAAGGATGACGTTGTTAGCCACCTTGACGTTCCCCAGCGCTTCCGCTTCCTCATTGGCCCGGATGCTTACAACCTTAACGTCGCTCCGGGTAACCGGCGACTCTACCAGGGAACTGTTAATCATAATCATACCGCCCGGGACCACCGTGTCCTGATATCTCGCCAGCGAGGGATTGTTCATCACGACCAGGACTGTCGGCTCGGTAACAATGGGCGAACTGATTTCACGGTCCGAGATGGTGACACCGCAGTTGGCCACCCCACCCCTTTTTTCCACCCCGTAGACCGGGACGTAGGAAACACACTTTCCTTCCAATAACCCCGCCTGGGCGAGCAACTGACCGGTTGACAAAGCTCCTTGCCCGCCAAAACCGGCAATATAAATTTCCTCCAGCATCAGGCCACCCCCTCCGGCTTTTTGAACTCACCAAGTGGATAGTAAGGGATCATATTGTCCTCAAGCCATTTTACGGCTTCCAGAGGAGACAGCCCCCAGTTGGTCGGGCAGGTGGAAAGCACCTCCACCAGGGAAAAACCCAGCCCTGCCATTTGGACCTCGAAAGACTTTTTAATGACCTTTTTGGCCTGGATAATTGACTTGGGACTGTGCACGGCTACCCTGGCCAGGTAAGCTGAACCCTCCAATGGCGCAAGCATTTCACAGACCTTGACCGGAAAGCCGTTAATCTCCTTTTTGCGTCCAAAGGGAGTGGTTTTAGTCACCTGCCCCATTAGGGTGGTGGGCGCCATCTGACCGCCGGTCATACCATAAACAGCGTTGTTGATAAAAATAACGGTAATATTTTCGCCGCGCGCGGCAGCGTGCACAAATTCCCCTGTGCCTATTGCCGCCAGGTCTCCATCACCCTGGTAGGTAAAAATGACCCGGTCCGGCAGGACCCTCTTTATTCCTGTAGCAACTGCGGGGGCTCTCCCGTGTGAGGCCTGGACCATATCCATATCAAAATAGTCCATGGTGAAAACGGAACATCCTACTGAGGCCAAGCCAATCGTGGTGTTCTGGATGCCCAGTTCGTCAATCGCTTCAGCTATCAGGCGGTGGGCTATGCCGTGGGTACAACCGGGGCAGTAGTGATAGGATACGTCTTTTAATGTTTTTGGCCTGGCAAAAACCTTTTTCATCGGTCAGCACCCCCGCTGTACAGCTTTATAACTTCCTCCAGGATATCCCTGGCCACCGGAACCATCCCGCCCAGACGGCCGTAATGGTAGACGGGAATCCGGCCTTTGACCGCCAGTTGGACATCCTCCTGCATTTGTCCCATGTTCATCTCCACTGCAAGCATACACTTAAACTTTCCAGCGATTTCCCCGATAAAATCATACGGGAACGGCCACAGGGTAATAGGCCTGATCAGACCGGCGGGAATACCCCGCTGCCTGGCTTTGTCCACAACCGAGCGGCAGAGCCTGGAAGCTGTGCCAAAGGCCACCAGGACGATTTCCGCGTCTTCCAGGAAGTAACCGTCACAGAGCTGCTCGCTTTGGCGCATCTTTTGGTATTTCTTTTCCAGCCTTAAATTTACAACTTCCATTTCTTCCGGAATGACAAAGCAGGAGTTAATCACGTTTCTCCCCTCGTGATAAGCCGTCCCGGTAGCCGCCCAGGGTTTGGCCGGCAATTCAATTTTGATATCCTCTTCCAACTCTACCGGCTCCATCATCTGGGCCATAATCCCGTCCGCCATCACCATCACCGGGTTGCGGTACTGGTCGGCAAGGTCAAAGGCCCTCCTGGTGTGGTCCATTATTTCCTGTACAGAATTAGGCGCCAGGACGATCATGTGGTAATCTCCGTGGCCGCCTCCCTTGGTAGCCTGAGCATAATCCGCCTGGGAAGGCCCTATATTGCCCAAACCAGGACCACCCCGCATCAGGTTGACAACCACACAGGGGAGTTCCGCGCCGGCCATAAAGGATAAACCCTCCTGCATCAGGCTGATGCCTGGTCCCGAGGAAGCGGTCATCACCCTTGCGCCTGCGCCGGCGGCGCCGTAAACCATGTTGATCGAGGCTACCTCGCTCTCTGCCTGCAAATACAGGCCCCCTACTTCCGGCAGGCGTCTGGCCAGGTAGTGGGTCAGTTCGCTTTGAGGCGTTATAGGATAACCAAAGAAGTAGCGGCAGCCTGCCCGCACCGCTGCTTCACCGATAGCTTCGTTTCCTTTCATCAAAAGCCTGGTCAAGCGCTCCTCTCCTCCCTCTCCACTTCGATCACCATGTCGGGACACACCAGCGCGCACAATGCGCAACCGGTGCACTTGTCCTGCTCTTCCACCCCGGCAGGGTGATAGCCCATGCTGTTGATCTGCGCGGACATACTGATAATACCCTTGGGGCAGACCGGCAGACACAGCTGGCAGCCTTTGCAGCGTTCCTCTCTAAAGGTTACTCTTGCCAAAACTAGACTCTCCTTCCCAAACTCAACAAATATGTGTAGATATCCTCAAGGGACTCTACACTAAACAAAATCTTCCCAAGGCGGCTTCATAAAAATATCAATTGGGAGGACCGGCGCTCCAAGGCGGCCAAGCTGGTCAGCCAGCTCCCTGCGGGCCGCTATAAAAGCAACAGGTAAGCCTAATTGTCCGGCCGCTCCGGCAATAACTTTGTAGCCTTGCAAAATGATTTTCGCATCTGTCCGGCGACCCAGGTTGGTATTGCAAATCAAGGCGTTTACCTGCAAACGGGAAGTCCTTTCAACGCCCCTCATCATCTTGATAATGCCGCTTTGCTCTCTTGTATTGAGGCGGCAGGTATTAACAACAAAAAATATATTACAGGGGACTGCGTTAAGTTGCTCCTTAAAACGGCCTAAGGCCGTGGCGCCGATATCGTCGCCGCCGACATCTATAACTGCGTGCCCCTCGCCTTCAAAAATACCATAAATTGCCGCAGGCAGGGCCGGTACATCGGCGCCTGAAAGTTTGCCGCTCGGGCTGATAACCTTTATCCCCTTGCTTTCAAGGTTTTCCCTGACCGCTCTGACCCTGAAATACGGATTAATCAGGTCAAGGTCAACTACAGTTACCGCTTTACCACGGCCACGTAAAGATAAGGCATAGTTTAGGGCAGTTTCAGTTTTGCCGCTGCCAAAGCCTCCTGTAAATACGCTGATACGGTTTTTACTGGTCAGCTAGGAGACCTCCTTCCTGTCAAAAAAGATTTTATTCGACACTTTTTATTGAAAATCCTTTAACATAGTTTCGTTATTAGAATAGTGAAAACCCGATATAAATCGCCGCCGCCCACATGATCAAAGCAGAGATTTTGTTGATAATTACCATAAACCGCCCCGATTTATCTAACTCTCCAGTCATTTGCCCTACCGCGGCCAGTCCTATGAACCAGATCCAGGAAACAACAATACAAGCTATGGTAAAAGCCGCCTTTTCCGCCCCATTGTAGTTGAGTGAACTGGTTCCGATCACTCCAACCGTGTCCATGATCGCATGAGGGTTCAAGAGCGACACTGATGCTGCAAACACAATTTGTTTCAAGGGGGTAAAAGTCTCTGCCGTATTATTTTCGCTCTTATGATTTCCAGGGGTACTCTTCCATGTGCTCCATCCCATATACAGCAAAAATACAATCCCTGTACTCAAGAGTATCGTCTTGATCCAAAAGGAGCCCAGGACCACCAAAGAGACCCCTAGAACAGCAAGGCTGATTAAAAGCGTATCACAGAGTGAGGCCGTCAGAACAACCGGAAGCGCGTTGATGAAACGTTTCTGCAGGGCCCCCTGATTAAAAACAAAAATGTTTTGGACACCGAGCGGAAGAATGAGTCCAAACGCCAGAATGAATCCGTGCATAAAGGCTGCTGCCATCCGAGTCCCTCCACTGCATCATGTATAAATACAATGATACTCAGACTGCGGCCGCTGTCTCCAACCAATTGGATGGATTTTAACCCAACCAAACAGTATAATGGGTTTAAAGTAAATTAGCGGAGATAACTCATTTATGTTTAACCTAGATTGGAAACCGGATAGATCCTCTCCAGTACCTCTTTATTTACAGATCAAGGAGTACATCAAAGACAAAATAGAAACCGGGGAATGGCCTGTAAACAGCAAAATTCCTTCGCAGCGCGCCCTGGCGGAAATCTGGAAAATCAACCGCAGTACGATCGTTACGGCTGTGGATGAATTGATATCAGAGGGATTGCTAAAAGGCAGAAGCGGAAGCGGAACGAGGATTATCAATAATACATGGTCCTTGATGACCTCCACCCCGCCCCCTGACTGGAACTCCTATGTCCAAGCGGGAATCCATCAACCCAATTTTTCTACGATACAGGAAATCAATAAAGCGGAGTTCTATCCCAATATCATTCGAATGGGGACGGGAGAGCCTGCCCCCGATTTATTCCCTCGTGCAATGATGAAAAACGTGTTTAACCGTTTGACGGACCACATAAGTCCACTTGGCTATGAAGAACCAAAAGGGTTACTTTATTTGAGAGACCAAGTCAGTAAGCATCTAAAAACGTTCGGTATCGATGCTTCCCCCTCTTCCATTTTGATTGTTTCAGGCGCCTTGCAGGCATTGCAGTTGATTTCAATCGGCCTGTTACACCGGGGCTCTACTATCTTTCTGGAAAAGCCTTCGTATCTGTATTCCCTGCATGTATTTCAATCTGCCGGGATGAGATTATTTGGACTTCCTTTAGATGAAAACGGGATTCAAACTAAAACGATCACGGAACAAAAAAGGAGGCAAAATGCTTCGTTGCTCTATACGATCCCGTCCTTCCATAACCCAACGGGAGTCTTGATGCCGGAAGCAAGACGAGGAGAACTGATGGATGTATGCGAACAGGAACAACTTCCGATCATTGAAGATGAAGTATACCGGGAACTTTGGCTGGATTCCCCGCCGCCTCCCCCTTTGAAAGCCATCGATAAAAATGGTCTCGTATTGCATCTTGGCAGCATGTCCAAAACATTGAGCCCAGGCTTACGAATTGGTTGGGTAGTTGGGCCGGAACCGGTCATTGAACGATTGGCCGATATCAAAATGCAAACGGATTACGGTTCCAGTTCCCTTTCTCAATGGACCGCAGCAGAATGGCTTTCAAGCGGGCTCTATCACCAACATCTTGAAAAGGTCCGGGAAGAATTGAAGGTCCGAAGAGAGGTCATGATTGATGCGCTGCAAAAACATTTTTCGGACATTGCGGCTTGGAGTGTTCCCAAAGGAGGTTTTTATGTCTGGCTGCGATTATTGCCTGCACTTTCCATCCGGAAACTTTTTGAAGCGTCATTAGAGAAGGGGATACTATTGAACCCTGGTCATGTATATGACCAACACTCCAGCCAGTATCTTCGATTGTCCTATTCTTACGCTTCCATGTCTGAATTGAAACAGTGTCTGCCTCAACTGTCCTTGATGATCAGGCAGCTGCTCAAATAGGTGAGTGTGCTCAGCTTGCCTATTCTACCCTTTAGTGCAATGATTATATTTATGTATACTTTTCAAGAAACCGGCTGAAATTTGTTGTTGCAGGCGGTATTAAAAAATGTTACATTGTTAAAAACGGGATGAAGCTCCCCTTTGGAAAAATCCGAACCGCTGATAACAGCTGATGGCTTCTACGAGAAAAAGGTAGAGACTATCAGCTTTTTTATGCTCAAAATAAAATGTCCGGGCTGATAACTCCCATTATGCGGGCATTCGCAGCGGTAGAGTTGATATTGTGCGTCCGAGCCATAGCCAGGAGGTGTTTTTTCATGGCTTTCCACAGCATATTATTTGAAAGAACTGAAGACAGCATAAAAAAAGAAACCCTGGAAAGGCACGGTTTAATAGGGAAACTTGTTGAACCATACCCCAAACCGATACGGAAAAAGCAGGAGAGGCATTATCTCAATGATAGTGCCTCTCTATTTGCTTTGAAGTGATTTAGTTGTCCCTTGTATTTGTATCAACACGGATAATCAATGAAGATAGCGATTTATTATCGATATATTCTGACAAAACAGTTCTGCCGTGTTGCTTCAAAAGTGCTTATAAATAAATCATCATCTGTGATCTTTCTTTCGGGATCATACACAACGAAAAGTATTCCTGCTACTGAAGATGGTATTTTAGTTATATCCGCTGCAATCCCTTCCGAAACAGTACTTTTGGCAGTTTTGCCTCTTGGAAATTTTGATTCAATAATTAAACCATCTTTTGCATGATCTGCCTTATATGCAGTTTCGCCAAATTGAAGAGCAGGATACTCCCTTGTAAATTCACCCTGGGTACTAAGTAAGGCTTGAACTTTGTCATTCATATCATTCTCATCTTTTGGTTTCTCGCGTTGAAATGACATTGGAATAGCCTTACGCAGAATAGTATCCATCTCATTCACCCTGATTTGAACCGGCGTATTCAAGTATTCTCGTTCAGCGACGATCCCTAAAAGAGAATTTTTATTTACCGGCACCCGAGGATCTTCAAACTTTAGTTGTATCGATTTTATAGCTTTCATGACCGAATCTCCAAAACGACCGTACAACTGAAATATTTCATCTAGACTATCATCTGGATTGTCATTTGGCCAATAATTTATGACATCAGTAATCTCATCAGTATAGCTGCGAAACAGTTCATCTTTTGTACGGCTTGATTCAGCACAAGCAAGACGCAGTGTATTGTAAAGATGCTGAGCCGTTTTTTTATCAAGTATTTCCTTAATAATGTCATCCGCATAAGTGACATCATAGTCCTCAAGACCAGAAGCGTAAATTGCAAAAATCCTATCTATACACTGAGAACAGCAGCCGCAATGTGTAGCCGAATTTTTGGGTTTGTTGCGCGTAGAACTGCAGGAAACAGAACTCGTAATAATATTTTCTTCTCCATACTGCTTGAAAATATCAAGGATATCGCTCTTGGTCTTGTTATAATACGGAGTGATAATGTTGAAGTCTTTATCAAACAGCCTGAAAAATTCACGCAGCAGCCCTATAGTCTTTGGGTGCGTTGTCCTGCTCATCCTTGCATTAAAAGTATCACTTTGCTTTGGTAAATTGATACTTGTTATACCGTTTTCATGAACGAAGAATTCCTTTTTTTCGTAACAATTACATATTGCAAATGCTATCGCCGAAAACAAAAACATCCTCGACCGCTGAGTTTCTTCTCTGCTTGGAGCGGCCTTCTTATTATGGCATTCAAAGCCATATTGAATGGCTCTGTTGGAATATTTATCTCGTAAATGTTTTGCAGTAGCATTTTGTGTTCGGATGGTACAATTATTTGCCTTATGACTAACAAGACATAATTTTCTATCATTATGATCATTGAGCCTTTGAATTGCCCCAGCTAAAGAGTCCAATCCTCCAGAGAAAAGCATGACATCTGTTTTTTCTGCCTCATCAAGTGTTATATATTCCGTACTAAATAACGACAATTGCTGATTATCAGTATTAACAGGACTTAAACTGGCCTTTGTAAAAGAAAAGTTAAAGCGACGGTCACCGGTCATGAATGCCAAGGCTTCGCCCATCTTGGTTGAAACCTTTCCATCTGACCAAAAAGCGATATCGGAAACAGGAATATGAAATTCGAACGCTCTTGACCATGCCGTGTTGTTGAGGCTATCTCTCTCACCACGGTTAATAAGCCTGTCCGCACAATAAACATATGCCGCAATACGTAATAAATCCAAAATGCGCGGAGAAAGATTTTCCGGATTTCGAACAAATTTATTGAACTCGATAGTAATGTTGGCCTCTAAACCATCGATATCCCGATTTAGCAGGTTAAGTTCCTGGCTGTTACATATACTTGACTTGCATAACTCGTCGCAATACACAATTATAGCTTCGTTGGGTTTTGAAGGTTGACTGTTCATTCTTTTGCAGCCTCCCTTCGAAACTCCTCTCTCATTTTACTAAAAGAAATTCTTAAGAAGTCTGTTATCTTATTATCGGCAGGAACACTTGTCATTGCGTGTTTATTAAACCATCCAGCCGCAAATGACTGCATGATTTTTGACGTTTCAAAAGCATGATGGGATATGGCATCTGCAGTTTGCGAGATTCCGGCGGAAAATGATTGCAGCGTCGCATAATCGTTGATTTCGCTTGCCGCAGAACGTTCAATGTAATACTTTATCTGTCTGTCGGTGAATGCAGCAAAGAATGATCTCGCCAATTCGCAAAAGGCCGCTCCTGAGCCGACATTTTTCCAAACCGGCTCATTATTATCACCAAATAGCGTTAATTGATCTGAGGTATGATGGCTCTGGTAAGTTGTAATGGCTTGCAATACAGCATCTCGTGCTATTTTGTTCGTTTCAAGTGAGCCATCTACTGTTGTAATGAAATTTTTCGCACTATTGACCAGTGAGAAAAGAGACAACTTATCATCGACCGCACACCCATTGTTTCTTAAAAAAGCTGCTTGATTATCTTGATTCGCTGACACAGAGAGCATGCATATTTCGGTCGCATCCGGACACCCGTTCCGGTAACATCCGGACAGCGTAACGGTCGCATCCGGACAGCATAACGGAATTATCCGGACAGCATTTCGGTAACATCCGGACACCTTGTCGAGTCAGTAGACTAACTGGTACCCTTTTAACAGATTAAAAGGGGGCCGACAGATGAGGAGGATCGAAATGCTGAAAGCGAGAGAAATTCTAAAGCTAAAACATGAAGTAGGAATGTCCTTACGAGAAATCGGGAAATCGTGTAATTGCGGGAAATCAACGGTATCAGAAGTGCTTGAACGGGCTGCTAAAGCGGGAATAACCTGGCCAATTGAGCTTAACGACAAGCAATTACTCTCATTGCTCTACCCACCCGTGGAACAGAAAAAAACAGTTCTTGAACCCGACATGGAGTACGTTTTCTACGAGATGAAGAAGAAGCATGTAACCCTGATGCTCCTTTGGGAGGAATATAAGGACAAGCACCCTGATGGGATCATGTACACCCAATTTTGTGAACGCTACAGGAATTTTAAAAAGACTAATCAGTTGACCATGCATATCGAGCATACAGCCGGCGAGGAAATGCAGGTTGACTGGGCTGGTACGACCATGTCTTATGTGGAGCCTGAGACAGGAGAAATCAAGCCTGCTTACCTTTTTGTGGCCGTCCTGCCGGCCAGTGCCTACCCTTTTGCCTATGCTTATGGTGATACCAAACTTCCTAACTGGATAGATGCCCATGTCAGGGCTTATGAATACTTTGGCGGCGTTCCAAAGGTAACGATCCCTGACAATACGAAAACTGCGGTCATTACCCCGGATCTCGTTGACCCGGTACTGAACAAAAGCTATTGCGAAATGGCCAGACATTACCGGACAACTTTAATCCCGGCACGGGCCGGCCGGCCAAAGGATAAGGCCGCAGATGAGAACATGGTAGGTAATGTGTCCAGGAGAATCATTGCAGCCCTTAGAAACAGGCAATTTTTCAGCCTATTTGAGATTAATCAAGCAATCAAGGAAGAGCTGGTGAAACTGATCAACCGCCCCTTTCAGAAGATGGAGGGGAACCGGCTGACGGCATTTGAGAAGATCGACAAACCACTCTTGCAGCCCCTGCCTGCAACGAGATATGAATTTTCGGATTGGAAAGAGACTAAAGTACAATTCAACTACCACGTCGACTATGATGGCTTTTTCTACAGCGTGAAATTTACCTATGTTGGCCAGCCATGCTCAGTGCGGGCAACCTCTAAAACCATTGAAATCTATATTGCCGGCGAAAGAGTTGCGGCATACGCCAGAAATTACAACCCGTATAAACGGTACATTACGCTTCCGGAGCATATGCCGGAAGCACACAAGGCCGTGTCTGGTTGGAGTCCGGAACGCTTTCTGTCCTGGGCGGAGAAAATCGGTCCCAACACTCGAGATTTCATAAAAAACGTGCTGGAAAGCCGTGAATACCCGGTGCAAACCTATCGAGCCTGCATGGGTATTATGCGATTTAGCAAAAGCCATCCTCCTGAAGTCATGGAAACTGCAAGCCTGGAAGCCCTGGCGAAGAAGACATATTCCTTCAAGTATTTCAGTATCATACTTAAGCAAGTGACCGCCAAAGCTTCAAACTCAAAACCTGAGAAGATTGTCAACCATGCCAACATTAGAGGCAGTAAAGCTTATACAGGGGGTGGTATCCATGCTTAACAACCCCACTGTAGAAAAGCTCCGGGATTTGAAGCTCAAAGTGATGGCCCAGATGCTAAGTGAGCCAGACTCCACCTTACGGGATCTGTCCTTTGAAGAGCGACTCGGCATCATGGTTGAAAGGGAATGGCTAGCCAAGAAAAATGCTCGCATTCAAAGGCTTTTAAAGAGCGCATCTTTAGGGCTAAATGCCTGTATTGAAGATATTGACTACAGTGCAGACAGAACAATTGACAAAAAGACCATCCAGACACTGTCAACATGCATGTTTATTGAGCAAAAACTCAATATCGTGATTTCAGGTAAGACGGGTAGTGGAAAGACTTACGCCGCCTGTGCCCTTGGCAATAATGCCTGCCGGCATGGCTATACCGTCAAATACTTTAGAATCCCGGAACTCCTGCTGGAAATTCAGGATGCCAAAAATGAAAACCGGTATGCCAAGTTCATGACTCAACTCCAAAACATCAAGCTGCTGATCCTTGATGATATCGGTCTTAAATCGTACACTCTTGAAGAAAGCCGGGACATCCTCGAAATCGCTGAGAGCCGGTACAACAAAGGCTCAATGGTGTTAGCAGGACAAATCGCCCATACTCAGTGGTATGATTTGTTTCCAGACCCTACGATCGCTGACGCCATTATGGATAGGGTTATCCATAACGCCTATATCCTGGCTCTTGACTCCAAAAAGTCCATGCGGGAAGTGATGGCAGAAAAGATAATTAGGAACTTCTAAGCTGGCTGTGGATAGTGCCGCCATCTGGACAACCCTCCGCTAGTCGCTACGGGTTGACCAGATGGCTTGGATAAGCCACTTGGGGTATTCCTTAAAAGAGTTTATCCATACTCTCCACAACCACGACGGCGACAATATTATTATTGACCATTGGCACATTTTGGAGTATTCTTCAAACCAATAAAGCTACCCCACGACTAACCGACAAGTGTCCGGATACTTCCGGAATCACTGTCCGGATGCCTCCGGAATCACTGTCCGGATGCCTCCGGATTAGTGTCCGGATGTTTCCGGATTCGCCGTCCGGATATGCCGGAATACGCAGAGCATAGCCAAAAACTTAATTGCCTTTGAAACAGACTCGTCATACGGCATCTGTTCATAATTTTTTCTTATACAAGTTAAAGTATCATCTGCTATTTTTGCAGTGGTTTCAGCGCTGGGTTGATATTCAGAAAGCTGCTGGACAATGGCATTCCATTGCTTGCGTTTTGGTAAAAAACCAATTCTTTCATGTCCCATGATATCGCCTCCCCCCTATGCCTCTTCATTCTACGTTATTAACATATACAACGTAATATGAAGCTGTTAGGTAGTTCGAAAAACGTATTTAGCCTCGAGTGCATCTGACATTATCTGATAAATTATACCATTTCCACTCCATAAAAATCAATATAACGTATAAATAATTCCTGCGTTCGCTCGTATATTTCTTGTTTTTTCATGGTTTTATTGTTATAATCAAAGTGTTTATTTTGGTTGAAAAAACCAGGCGAGGTGGACAAAGTGGCGATCAGTTATAAAAAGCTGTGGAAACTCTTAATTGATAAGGACTTAAAAAAGAAAGACCTGCAAAAGCTTGCAGGAATCAGTTCTGCTTCCATAACAAAACTCGGCAAGAATGAAAATGTGAATACCGAAATACTTGCGAAGATATGCAAAGCCTTAAATTGTGATATAGCCGATATTATGGAAATGAGCGATGACGTGAAACGATAAAGAATTGGGTGGGGTCATTATGGAATCATATACGCCGTATCAGACAAGATATTTTGCCGAACAAATACTTCTTAAACGCCCGCAGTCCAGTATTGACGGGCTTGCTTCCGCTATGTCCGGCGTAAAGGTTGATCTGAATCCCCATCAGGTAGATGCCGCCTTGTTTGCCTTGAAATCACCGCTTTCCAGCGGCGCACTACTTGCCGATGAAGTTGGTCTGGGTAAAACTATCGAGGCAGGGCTTGTCCTTGCACAATGCTGGTCGGAGCGTAAACGCCGTATCCTGCTCATTGTTCCCGCCGCACTTCGAACCCAATGGCGCACAGAACTTGATGAAAAATTTTTCATAAAATCAAGGATTCTTGAGTCTACAAATTATAATAAGGCCAAAAAAGAAGGTGAACTAAATCCTTTTGACATAAAGGATGAGGTTGTTATTTGTTCATTTAACTTTGCGTCTCAAAAAGAAATTGACGTGAAGGCAATCTCCTGGGACTTAGTCATTATTGACGAGGCACATCGTCTTCGCAATGTTTATAAATCAGGAAATATCACCGGGACGCGTCTGCGTCGCGCATTGTCGGGGAAGCGTAAATTACTGCTTACAGCTACTCCGCTCCAAAACAATCTGATGGAGCTTTTCGGATTAGTCAGCATTATTGACGAGCATGTTTTTGGCGATGCTCGAACGTTCCGGGATATGTACGTTTCAGTGAATAACGAGGAAGTTCGGAACCACGCTCTGAAGCAGCGGCTGAAGCAGTTTTGCAAGCGCACCTTGCGTAAACAGGTTACCGAATATGTAAATTACACAAGCCGCATAGCGATACTGCAGGAATACACGCCAACAGCGGATGAAGAAACCCTGTATAACTATGTTTCGGATTATCTGCGTTCGGATAAGCTTTATGCTCTTCCGCAGGGACAAAGGACGCTGATCACACTGGTGCTGCGTAAATTACTTGCATCGTCATCCTTTGCTATTTCCGGCACGCTTAATTCATTGATTGACCGGCTGGAAGGAAAACTTAAAGGTATTGAACATGAATTGAACCTCAATGACTATGATACATATGACGAATTGCTGGAGGAGCAGGAAGATTTAGAAGATTCGGAGCCCTCCGATTTAGAAAAAGACCGGGCAGGTATAACGGAAGAGTTGGAAGAACTACGTAAATTTTCCGAACTGGCGCAGGGCATTACATATAATGCAAAGGGTGAAAATTTACTTTCCGCGCTGAAACAGGGATTTGAAAAAACCGAGATGCTGGGCGGCAAGCGTAAAGCAGTGATATTTACTGAATCACGCAGAACACAAGAGTATCTGCTGAATCTGCTCTCCGACAACGGCTATAAAGACAGCATCGTTTTCCTGAACGGTTCGAATAACGATGAAATATCCAAAAGAATTTATGCAGAGTGGAAAGAACGGCATAAAAACGACGGGACAATTTCCGGTTCGCGGCAGGCAGATATGAAGGCCGCTGTCGTTGAGGAATTCAGGGATAGGGCTAGTATCCTTATCGGTACGGAAGCCGCCGCCGAGGGCATCAACCTGCAATTTTGCAGTCTGATTGTTAATTATGACCTCCCGTGGAATCCACAGCGCATAGAACAGCGTATCGGCCGTTGCCATCGGTATGGTCAGAAAAACGACGTAGTTGTGGTTAATTTCCTTAACCGCAAGAATGCTGCAGATGTGCGGGTATATGAGCTTCTCGATCAGAAATTCCGGCTTTTCAGCGGGCTGTTCGGCTCCTCCGATGAAGTTCTGGGTTCAATTGAAGCTGGTGTTGATTTTGTAAAGCGCATCGCAGCGATTTATCAGAACTGCAAAAACCAGGAGCAAATCCAGGAACCATTTGATCTTCTTCAAGAGGAACTCTCCGAACGTATCAATGAGAAAATGACTGCTGCACGGCAATCTATACTCGAAAACTTTGACGAAGAAGTAGCCGCAAGGTTAAAAGGATGCCAGGAAGATACCCTTGCCGGGCTTGATAAGTTCAGCCGCTGGCTGTGCAATTTTTTTATCATGCAGGGCGCAGAACGGGTAGAACCGCTCGACCAATGGCGACTCGCATATGCAAGCGAAGGGCATAGCGCCACATACAACATCCAGTGGAAAGACGCTGAGCGCCAGGGCGATATATTTCTGCGCAGGGACGATCCCCTGGTTCAAAAATGGCTGGAGCAAGCAATGTCCGCTCCCCTGCCTGGAGCAACTGTTCGCTTTAACCATACAAATTCGCCGGAACATAAAATAAGTTTCTTGGAGAGCCACCCGAATTTGCGCGGAACGCTTTCCTTGGACAAGCTGAGTTATACCGGCTTTGAAACCGAAGAACATCTCATCTTTACAGTCCTTACAGAAGATGGAACTGAAGTTGATGAAGATATAGTAAATCGCTTTATGGAATTGCCGGCAACAGTAATCAGCGGCTGCGAGCCGGAAACCGCCGAACTTAACGAGAAACGGTGCACTGGAATTGCATTGCGGCAAGCAAAAATCGAGGAGGAAAATAAAAAATACTTCCTCGAAGAATGTGCCAAGCTGGACGCATACAGCGAAGACTTAAAAGAAGGATTACAGCGGGAATTGAAGGAACTGGGCAAAGAAATTTCCGATAAAAAGAGGATTTTCAAAAGCAGTACCGACAGGCCGCTTGCGGAAATGCTGGACATGAAAGAAGAAATCAACCGCCTTGAGGAGCGCCGCAAGAAAATGCGCCGGGAACTCTACGAGCGTGAGGATGAAATCAATTCAGCCAACGAGCGTTTGCAGGATGAAATCCGCTCAAAGCTGGCCGGAACATCCAAAGCTGAGCATATTATGACCATCTCGTTTGAGATTGTCTGAGGATACGGAGGAATTGAAAATGTCGAACCTGAATGCCGAGGAATATAAAACTTTTGAAAGCATTAAACATGTTCGGGACAATGGAACAGAATTCTGGTACGCACGGGAGCTTGCTGAGGTTTTGGAATATGTGCAATGGAGAAATTTTCAAAAAGTGATTGACCGCGCTGTGCTTGCCTGCAAAAACAGTGGTTTCGAAGTCGCGGATCATTTTGCTGAGGTCAGCAAAACGATAGAAATGCCCAAAAATGCGAAAAAACACATTGTTGATTACGAACTTACCCGGTACGCTTGTTATCTGATTGTTCAAAACGGCGATCCGCGCAAGGAAATAATAGCGCTGGGTCAAACTTATTTTGCCATTCAGACACGCCGTCAGGAAGTTCAGGACGCCTTCAATCAGCTTGATGAAAATAATAAGCGATTAGTTGTTCGCGGTAATATCAAGCAATGGAATCAGCTTCTCGCGGAAGCTGCGCATAATGCCGGAGTGATAACCGACGAGGAATTCGCGATTTTTCAAAACGCCGGGTATATGGGTCTCTATGGCGGTATGACTGTCGCGGACATCCATGCGAAAAAAGGCTTGAAGAAAAATGAGAAAATCCTTGATTACATGGGAAGCACTGAGTTGATAGCAAACCTGTTCAGAATTTCTCAGACCGAAGAAAAGCTTAAACGGGACGAAGTTTCCACCGCTGCCGCTGCGAACAATACACATTATGAGGTCGCTGAAAAAATTTGAAAAGCGATTATTGAAATGGGCGCAACACTGCCGGAGGATCTGCCTGTGCCGGAGAAAAGCATTCAGACAATTGAGCGCGAGGAAATACGCAGGCTCAGAAACTCAAAGAAAAAGCTGATGCTGGACGAATAGGGGGTTTTACATATCATGCAAAAACTGGAGCTTACATGGATCGGCAAGGGCAGCGAACCTGCCGTGGAGCCGCGCATACTGCTGCACGACGCCTCAAAAGATTACGGCGATCCTGCCGCTGATAATATGCTCATACATGGCGACAACCTGCTGGCGCTGAAAGCGCTGGAACAGGAATTTGCCGGAAGGGTGAAGTGCATCTATATAGATCCTCCGTATAATACCGGTTCTGCGTTCGAGCACTATGATGACAATTTGGAGCATTCAACTTGGTTGTCGTTGATGAAACCACGTCTTGACATATTGAAAAATTTGCTTAGTGAGAGCGGAAGCATTTGGATAAGTATTGACGATGACGAGGGACATTATTTAAAAGTGCTGTGCGACGAAGTGTTTGGTCGTGGGAACTTTATAGCTACTGTAATATGGGAAAAGAAGTATACCATTGCCAACGATGCCAAGTGGTTTTCAGATAACCATGATTTTGTACTTGTTTATGCAAAGAATAAGGAGACATGGAGGCCAAACTTATTGCCTCGTTCAGATGAAATGAACGCAGCTTATAAGAATCCTGACAACCATCCGAAAGGTGTATGGAAAGCGACTCCGCTTCATGCCAAGAGCGGGTCTGATAAAGCTGAACCTTTTTCTTATACCTTTCGGAATGGAGTGACTTGGTCACCACCCGCTGGAACTTATCCTCGGTTTTCGGCTGAAAGTCTTGCTGTGATGGATGCAAATAATGAGATATGGTTTGGTAAGGATGGAAAAGCTGTACCATCAAGAAAAACCTTTCTATGCGATTTGAGGAAGAATGGCACACCCTCCCGAACAGTATGGAGGTTTGATGATGTTGGTCATAACCACGAAGCGCGTGACGAAGTTAAGGCGTTTAATCCTACATCTATTTTCGCCACACCTAAACCTGAACGCCTGATAGAGCGCGTCCTCACACTCGGTTCCAACGAAGGCGACCTCGTGCTCGACAGCTTCCTCGGCTCAGGCACGACAGCCGCCGTCGCGCACAAGATGGGGCGGCGCTGGATTGGCATTGAACTGGGCGACCACTGTTACACCCACTGCCTGCCCCGCCTGAAAGCAGTCGTGGACGGCGAACAGGGCGGTATTTCCAAGTCTGTCAACTGGCAGGGCGGCGGCGGCTTCAAATTTTATGAGCTTGCGCCGACGCTGATTGTCAAGGACAAGCACGGCAACCCGATTATCGACACCGAAAAATACAACCCCGAAATGCTGGCGGCGGCCGTCGCCAAACTGAACGGTTTTGCCTATGCGCCCGATCCGGAAGTGTTCTGGAAGCAAGGAAAAAACGTTGAGAATAGCTATATTTACGTTACTACCCAATACTTGACGGCACGGGAGCTCGACGACATTGCCCGCGATTTGCCGGAATATGAGAGGCTGCTCATTTGCGCCCCGGCGTTCGACATCGGGCTGGGCAAGCGGTATGAAAATATTGACGTGCGGAAAATCCCGCAATCGGTGCTGAATAAGTGCGAATTCGGCGCGGACAACTACAATTTGAATATTGTCAACCCACCGGAACTTGACGAGGAGGAATGGGACGATGCTGAACAGTAATGCAAAATTTATCAATAACCGGCTTGCCCTTCGCCCTCCTCAAAAAGAGAGTCTGGAACGCTTCCAGCAAATAGTGGATATTCTGTCGCTCTCCAAAAATCCAGACTTGGAAGAAGAATTACGAAAAATCCGCGAAATATTCCCGACGCTTACCAGCTTTGAACGGGAATTTCCGTCGGTTTGCTTTGCCCTTGCCACAGGCATCGGTAAAACGCGGCTCATGGGGGCGCTTATTGCATATCTGCATTATCAAAAAGGTATAAAAAACTTTTTTGTCATGGCTCCGAACCTTACGATTTATAAAAAACTGAAAGCCGACCTTGGCGACCCGTCGTGTGCGAAGTATGTGTTTCGCGGTCTGGACAAGTTCGTAAATCCGCCTCGCATCATCGACGGCGACAATTACGAAGAGTTTCGTCAGCTAACGACAAATGAGATTCTTCAACCGATAGTTATCAATATTTTTAATATTTCCAAGCTCAACTCCGAAAGCAGGACGGCGGATGGCAAGCCTGCCCGCATTAAACGGCTCAATGAAGTATTGGGCGAGTCATATTTTCAATACTTGCAATCCCTGCCGGATTTATGCATCTTCATGGATGAGAGCCACCACTACCACGCCGATCGCAGCTTTGACGTAATAAACGAGCTGCGTCCGATATTGGGAGTAGAGCTTACAGCGACGCCGCAGATCCAAAATGGCGCACGTAAAATCGACTTCAAAAATGTGGTATACGAATATTCTCTCGCCCACGCGCTGAATGACGGACTGTACGTTAAAGTTCCCGCAGTATTCACACGGAAGGATTTCCGCCCGGAGGAATATACGCCGGAACAGCTCGACCGTGAAAAATTAAATGACGGCATCCGGCTTCATGAAGAAACAAAAAGTAAGCTGGACGTGTATGCCCGCACCTATGGCAAACAATTGGTCAAACCTTTTGTACTTGTCGTTGCCAAAGACACCGAACATTCCCGGCAGATTAAGGAATATCTGACCTCGACGGACTTTTTTCGCGGGTATTACAAGGACAAAGTTCTGGAAATCAACTCTGCCCAGCGAGGGGCGGAAAAAGACGAGAACATTGAACTTCTCCTTTCTCTGGAGCAGCCGGACAACCGCATTGAGATTGTCATCCATGTGAATATGCTCAAAGAGGGCTGGGATGTAACCAACCTTTATACGATTATTCCGCTGCGTGCCTCCGCTTCAGAAACCCTCACCGAACAGACCATCGGGCGTGGGCTGCGTCTGCCTTATGGCCAAAGAACAGGCGAAGATGAGGTCGACCGTTTGTCCATCGTAAGTCATGACCGCTATGAAGCCATCGTCAGACTTGCTAACGACCCGAATTCGCTCGTGCGGCGTGTTTATTATATTGACCCCGCCGAACCCCAAAGCGATGATCAACGGGAAACGTTGGAAATGCCGACGGTATACGATGAGCTGACAAGTGCAGAGAGCTTTACGGAACAACTCGCCTTCACATTGAGGGAAACTGCGACGAATGACTATGTTGTGGATAAAGCTCCGGAACAGACCGTGCAGGTGGCGCAGTTTGTTGCCCGTCTTGCCTCCAAAACAGTCATGGAGCTTGGCAAACAAGTGAAAACCTTTGATGCCGCCAGGGATGAAGAAATAAAAAAACTGGTCCATACCAGCATTGTGAGCGAAACCATCCGGCAGTTCCCGGCACTCGGATTAAAAAAAGAGGATTTAACAGCGGTTGTTGAAAAAGCCATAGATACTTGTACGCAGGCACTGACTGAAAATGTGATTCCTATCCCGCAAGCGGTGGTGCAGCCTTTTACGGAAGTAAAACATGGTTTCTATGATTTCGAGTTGGACACCCGCAACATGAACTGGCACCCTTCGGACGATACGCTTATCGGAACAGAGCTGCAGGAAGGCGGTGAAACTTTCGAGTATCATACCGGATTTGCTCTCTTTCCAAAAACAGACACCGTTGAAAACGAGATTGTGCGGCACATCATCGTGCATGACAATGTCGATTACAGCAGCTGCGCCGATCTCATCTATTCCCTGATCGCCGACGCCAAGAGGCACTTTTTGTCGTACTTGAATCCTGAAGAAACAGAAAAGGTGATGCGTGACCGCCAGCGCAGCTTGGCGGAGATCATCTACGCTCAAATGAACGAGCATTTTTACAAAGAAGAAACCAGCTACAGGGCTTCAGGCATGCGTCCGTTTACACGCATAGAAACTGGGTTCGGCGGAAAGTTCAAATCCGACGATCTTTATGACTTGCGCGCCAACCTATCCCCTTCTGAGGTAAAGACGAAAATTTTCAAAGGTTTTAAGAAAGCTTGCCATACGCTATATAAGTTTGACAGTAATACCGAGCGCATATTTGCTATTGTATTGGAGAACGATGGCGCTGTGCTGAAATGGATGAGGCCGTCAGCAAAGCAGTTCAATATTTATTATGGTCCGGGCGGCATAAGCCGCTATGAACCGGATTTTGTTGTTGAAACGTCTGATGTAATCTACATGGTGGAAACAAAAGCATCTGATGATGTTCAGAAAGCGTTGCAGGACAAATCCGGCGATGTTTGGGAAAAGGCAATTGCCGGACAGGAATACTGCCGTGCCGTCACGGAGTGGAACGCCAAAAACGGGGGTAAACCGTGGAAGTATGCGCTTATTTCACACGATGAGGTGCGGCTGCAATCCAGCTTCATGTATCTTGTGAAGAACAGGCTGCCTATGGAGCAGTTGGAGTTGTAGTGGAGATCATTTGAAAGGAACAGAGCAAATATGCGGTGTATTTTTTGTAAATGCGATTCGACAAATTCAAAAAGTGTAGAGCATATACTTCCTGAATCTTTGGGAAATAAGTCGCATATTTTGCGCCCTGGGATTGTTTGTGATCACTGTAATAACTACTTGGCACGTGAGGTGGAGAAGCCATTTTTAGAAAATAGCAGCATAAGAGAACTGCGCTTTGAGGAAGGTATTTTGAGTAAAAAAGGGCGTATTCCAACGGTAGATGGGGTTTTAATCGAAAACCGAAAATTATCACCGATATCGTTGTCACGACCATCTGAATTTCCTGGTTCGATGTTAGCCCAAAATCCACTTATCTTTGAGTTTAAAGATGGGGTTAAACCGAGTAGTAAAGGAAAAATCCTTATTCCGAAGTTCGATATCTCGATGTCTCTCCCAAACGGAACTACGTTATCGAGGTTTTTAGGGAAAATTGCTTTGGAAGTATTAGCATTAAGACTCTCCGAACATCCAGAAGGTATAGATTATCTTATTGATGAAGTTCAATTAGATGATCTTCGAAATCATGTGCGTTATGGGAGAATTACAGATTGGCCATGTAGTGTACGCCAAATATACGATAAAAATATCCCCCTCTTCGATGATCAAACCGGAGAGTTATATCAGGTTATAAATGAATTTGACATCCTATTGACTGAGCATAGTGAATATTATCTTGTTCTGGCCATATTTGGTATCGAATTTGTAATTAATATGGGAGGAGCTGAAATAAGCGGATATTATGATTGGTTAAGACAAAACAACAATAAAAGTCCATTGTATGTGAATTTAAAAGAACATAACCAAAAGTGTCTAGAAAAATTTATGATATGAATCTCAAAGTATAGCTATTGGTCTATAAGGAGGCAACGTTATGTCAGCGGTTGTTGTAAAAAAAGAAATAAAGGTTAAGACGGTGTTTGCTGCGATGGACAATCCCTCTGATATGCAAGAGTTTAAAGTTAAGTTTAAAGAACTTTATCCCGACGATTGGAAAAGGATTAATAATGTTTATCAAAAAGAGGAACGCCGCGATACGAAAGGCAAAGGTCATCCAATGCCAGAACCCGAAAAGTATCTTGAAAACATGTTTAAGGTTGCGAGAGCTAAGATAAGCGAATAAGCTTACGTATTTTGGCAATCATATAAGGCTTAATTTCGAGAGGCAAGCATTTTATCATAAGATGGAAGATACGTCATAGTAAAAATTTCTTAAACCTATAGCTATCTCCTCTGAAGTGTGGTATCCTGTGTCGCTGAAAGGGGGCGACAAGCATGAACAACGTACCGAAAGAACCGCATGACTATTTCTATTGTGAGCAAGAAAACACACCGCAGGCAAGACGAATTGAAACGAACCACCGTCTGTTGATCCAGAGACTGAGTAAGCGGAACCGCAAGCTGGTGCTACGGATCATCGACGATAAGGATCAGATCTGCACAAACGTATCATTGGATAGCTTTACCTGTGGGTTCCGGCTGGCATGGCAGATTGCAAATCAAATACAAAATTACGATGGGTGTTCGGATTGCAACCGAAGAATCAACAGTAGAGAAAAAACAAGCGTCATCACCGCCTGATGAAGCCATACCGGAACCCGAGGCAACCGGTACATCAGAACCGACGTCAACGCCCGCACCAGCTCCCAAACCGGCAGTGCCATCCGCGCCGCCGTCACCTGATCCCAAGCCGGGGACAATAGCTGTTATCGACGGCAATCGATGCATGTGGATTCCCGGCTTCGGATGGGTCAAGGATGAAGAAAGCGGCGCACAAGGAACAACGGTCGGCAGTCCCGGCGATGAGCTTACCGGCAACAAAGTCGGACAAATGGGCGGCGGCACTATAGCAGACGGCAAAGGCGACATCAACAAGATGGTTGGTATCATGGGAGAAGATGACACTCCTCCCTCCGAAAAATCCACTCCTGCACCTGGGACGAAAGCCGTCATCAAGGGAAAGCCAAGCGTATGGATTCCCGGCTTCGGCTGGATAGAGGACAACGGCGGAGGAAACGTCGGCACCGTCGCCGAGGATATGTACGAGAACGGCCATAAAATCGGGACAATGGATTAAAACAGAAAAGAAAGAGCACAGCGGCCTGTCGGAGTGTTCCGCAGGCCGCTGTATTCACATTTATCACCCTTTTATACTATTTTCAATTAATAGTATAAAGGTTCATCCAACAACAACTGAAACACTTGCTTAGACGTTTCCCTGTCCCGGTAGGTCAGCGAGTACAGTAATTGGTTGGTCATCCCCTGAAGAAAAATGTCTATTGCTTTAACAATCAGGAATCGCTGGCAAAACAGCAGGTTTAAATGCTCCATTTCCCTTTCACCGCCGAGAGCTTCACAGATTTCGTTGTAGAGGTTATTCAGGTCCACGATATCGAGGAAAGCTCTGATGTCGGCGACAAGATCTGTATAGTACTGTTCGTATACAGACTCCAGATAACTGCACGAAAGCATCACATCATACAGAGACAGCTTGGTAAAACTCTCCTGGTACTTTAAGGGATGAGCATCAATAAATGCCTTGACCTGTTCGTAAAACGGATGATCATTGCTTTTTGCATCACCTCTGAGTATTTCTGCGCACAGGCTGTTCAAGGTACTTTCAGTTTCAAAGCCTTCAGTAGCAGCTTCATATGCCAGTATCCCGTTTGTCGCCTCAAATAAGTATGAAAGATATTTGTCCAGAAGATATCCCTGCTTTCCAAGCCTTATGCGTATTTCGGTTGCCTGTCGTAGAAATTCCTTAAATGAGCGCTTCAAGTGTTCCACGGAAGCGCTGCCAAGAATACCGGATTCGTTTTCAAAAATGTTCATGTTCTCCCGACCTTTCAAATTTAGTCGAAAGGTTCCCAAGGGCAAGGTATGCCCTTACAAAACAGCGTACGCAAAGGCGGGCGGCATCGCCGCCATAACCCCTTGCATACGCCGAAACTTCAGATTGTGAAACACCATGAAGAGTGATAGAATAATCACGTCATAGTGCCGTTTACGGTTGCGCGGGGTGGTCTCTTCACCTTTCGCAGGGCTGGTGTGCTGGAACCACATCAGTCTGCTATGACGTTTTTTCGTCAGGAAACTCCCGTGGTTCTAATACAGCTCTGTTTGGAGAAAAAGTCAAGTTAATATTGGATTAAGTCCCCGACCGTACAATACTCAACATCTCTTCGCCGGTTATCAATCTTTTTTGGTAATCGGCTTTTGCTTTGGACGCAGCCTTTGACCACATCCGGAATTCCTCACGCGTCATATCCTTGCCGGACCGCTCGGAAGCAAGCTTCCCGTCGGCGCGGAGAATCGGGAGTAGATCTTATTGTACTCCGTCTCAAATTTCTGCAGATAAGTATCCGTCTCGAGACGCTGTTCGTAACGGAGCATGGGGCCGACATCCTGACAGGTCTTTCCCTCTGAATATTCTCTTCCGCAATACTCCCGCTTGCGCTTGTCAATCAGTACGAAGTATCGTCCGCATAATCTGCACCGCTTCACCTGGATACCGCGCTTGAGCATTTCCATAAACTCAAGGAACAGCATTTCATCCAGCGACTGAATGTGATAATACGGCAGCAGACTGACCTTGGAACGATCCTCGTGGATGGCCTCCAGCGTTTGTCTGGTATCCGTAATGTTTTCTCTGTGTATTTCTGCAACTTTCTCGTAATCCAAAGCACCCTTTTTTACCGGAGCCACCGCGAAGCCCGTCTACACGGTAAACTTGCTCAAGTTCGGAAACTGAAAATAGAAACCGACCAACCTTTCGGATGCCGAGCGGTCGGACAGATTGTCCTTGTCAAGGCAGAAGCGCAGGGCATACTGAAATATCTCCTGCAGCGTCGGCACATCCTCCAGAATGGCAAAACAGCTTTGCAGCTGCTCCAGTCTCCGCGCTTCAATATCATCCTGAAAATAGACCGGGGTTGCCAGAATATTGTTCAGCGCGCCCACCAGAAAGAAAAAAGCATAGTCGTGCTTGTCCTTTAGCAACTCCGCTGCGTCAAAAATACAATTTCGTAACATGTCGTAATTCAAGCTTGTCAGCGGTATTCCGGCAAGCTCTTTTATTTTATCTTCAAGGGCAGTCAGATCAAGCTCGCAGAAGCTTACCAGCCCTTCTCCGATCTGCCCGCTGCGCCGGAAGCCGTGCTTATGTTCATCTGAGTACCAGAGAATGTTCATGAATGACTGATTGTCGATGAAAACTTTGAAATACGGAAACATGCTGCCCTCCGCAAATAATGGATTTTCTCAAAAATAAATTATTTGCATTCTCTGTATCATTTTACCACGGCATTTGTAAAAATGAAATCGTGGCAAAAAAAGATTAAAAATAGAATAGCCGTACCCGGAGTGGATACTTTCAGGCGAAGCATGCCAGGACCCTGCAAATGCAGGCGAGCATGCCAATGAGATGGGAACGCTGTGTTGGTCACGCAAGGCCGTAGGGCAGGAACCTGGCCGGGAACGCGGTGTAAATTAAACAATCAGAATTCTGTGGACGGAGGTGAGAATATGCAGAAAAAGAAAAACAGGCTTATCCGGATGAGCGACATTCCGTCGGAGCAGGTGCAATGGCTGTGGTATCCGTACATCCCCTATGGCAAGGTCACCATCATTCAGGGAGATCCCGGCGAGGGAAAAACCTCTTTTGTTCTGGCGATGATCGCGCTGCTGACCAACGGCGAACCGCTGCCGGAGGAAGAAGCGGCTAGTCCTCCCATCAACGTCATCTACCAGTCGGCGGAGGACGGGCTGGCGGATACCATAAAACCACGTTTGGAACAATTGGGCGCGGACTGTTCCCGAGTGCTGGTCATCATCAAAGGCTGATGCTGGAAAAATACGCTGCCGATAACGGCTTTGAAAACATTCTCTTCCTTTCTGACGATGGCTGCAGCGGCACAAATTTCAACCGCCCTGCGTGGAAAGAACTGATGAAGATGGTGGAAAACGACGAAGTGGCGACGATTATCGTCAAGGATATGTCCCGTCTTGGCAGAGATTATTTGCTGGTCGGACAGTACACCGAGATGATATTCCCCAGCTATGGAGTCCGCTTCATCGCCGTCAACAACAACGTGGACAGCCTCTATGGCGACAATGATTTCACCCCGTTCGTGAACCTGTTTAACGATTTCTATGCCAAAGACACCAGCCGGAAAATCCGTGCGGTCGTTAAATCGAAAGCGGAGCGGGGCGAACGTGTGGCGACCAGAGCGCCCTATGGCTACAAGAAAGACGAGAACAATCCCAAAAGCAGAATCGTTCCCGACGAGGACGCTGCACCGATTGTCCAGAGGATATTCAACCTCTGTGTCGGAGGGAAAGGCCCTACTCAGATTGCCAAGCAGCTTAAAAATGAGCAGGTTTACACACCCGGATATTACTATTACAGCAAAACCGGCGTCCTTTTGACCAACGTAGATGTAACCAGACCTTATGATTGGAACAGCAGATCTGTTGCCGACATTTTAGAGGATGAAGTCTACTTGGGGCACACCATCAGTCTGAAGTACACCACGGTATCCTACAAGAATAAGAAACGGATCAAGCGTCCCGAATCAGAACAGCTTCGGTTTGAAAACACTCATGAGCCTCTGGTGACAAAGGAAACATGGGATATCGTTCAGGATATCCGCAAGCGTAAAAGGCGCAGGGCAAACATGGCTGAGCAGGATATGTTCTCAGGGCTGGTTCGCTGCATCGATTGCGGAGAAAAGATGGTTCTCCATCGGGCGCACGCCATGGCCGCTGTGAAAAACAATTTTATCTGTTCCACCTACAGGAAACGCGGCAAGGAAAAGTGCAGCGCACACTATCTTCGGGAAGTCCACCTGGCGGCGATCGTGCTGGATGATTTACTGAGAGTAACCCACTTCGCACGGCAGCAAGAGGCGCTATTCATCCAGTACATCAATCGTAAAAATAATGCCGAAACCCGACGTGAGATTGAAAGGCTCCAAAGAGAACTGGAATTAATGCGACGGAGGGACACGGAGCTCAGCACCTTGTTCAAACGGTTATACGAGGACAATGTGCTTGGAAGAGTGACAAACGAGCAGTTCAGGTTGCTGTCCGGTGACTACAACGCAGAGCAAAAAAGCCTGAAGGAGCGAATCCCTCATACTGCGGAACGGATCGAAGAACTGCAAGCCTCCATCTCCAATGTCACACGATTTATCGATAAGGCGAAACGGTATACCGAGATAAACGAGCTAAGCGGTGAACTGCTGAACGTATTTATCGAGAAGATCGAGATCGGTGAACGGGCAGAGCGGTACTCCAGAACAGCGGAGCAGCAAATCGTTATTCACTACCGTGACATCGGCGTCGTCGGCGCTTTCGCAGAAGAAGCCGAGAAAATAGCCGAACAGCGGCAAAGGCAGACAGCTTGATCTGCTGCCTGCCTCAACCAATACCCACGGTTCATAAAATGTCCCTATGGAAATGCGCTTAAAGCGCCCGACTTTTTTGTTGATTTAAATCTTGATCAGATTGTAGACGCCATCACGTCCGGTTGGCAGGAATACAATCTAAAACCTTTTTTTACACTTCCTTGAAAGATATTGACTCGATCAAGTATCGTCAGGAAATAATGATGGACCTTGAAAATAAAACTTTTTTTGAGCATATAAAAGCCTTTGCGCAAAAAATGCGTGTAATGCGCGAACATCTAGCCCAAGCAGGCAAGCTTTACTATAAATACCAGAAGGAAAGGTGGTTTTTAGACGCGGTAGAAATTTATTGCGAAGCCGTTAATTGCCTGCTAAATGATTTAACCCTGGCAGATTTAAAATCGCGCGGTTTTTTGGCCTTTCGTGAATATATAACGAACTATGAATCCTTCGCCGCGACCAACGAAAGGGAAGGCTCGGAGATCGCAAGGCAGATAATTTGCGCATTATTGGAAAAACGCATCAAGGTTTTCTTCGTTACGCATTTATATGATTTTGCTCGTAGTTTTTACGATAAACAAACGGACAACGCCATTTTCCTGCGGGCTGAAATTCAATCAACCCCTAATTCCCTGGCAAATTTACGTACATCTTCGTTAGTAAGCTTAGCCAACCACCATCAACACCCTTCTTAAACTATATTTCACCAAATGATCATTTTGATATATTTGGTAGTTAGATTTTATTTAATTTCATACTGTCGCTTATAAACCATAAAGAAAAGAGGTATTGAAGCGAGTTGGGCCAACATGGAAAATGCAACCAGCGATGGAACTGAAACATCGTAAAGGAACCCCATTAATGCGCTGCCTGCAAACCAGAGCAAACCGTATCCTGTATTGAAGACTCCATAAGCAGTGCCCCGCCTGTCGGCCGGTACCATTTCAGCGACAACCGCCCTCATAATCGATTCCTGCGCTCCTACGCCCACACCCCATATAGCCGCTCCGGCTATGGCCAGGTACTTGCCGCCTAAAAATACGAGCGGAGCAAAAAATGCAGACAATATAGAAACAAATATCAAAACAGAAATTCCTATCCGGTCGAATAATCGCCCAAAAAAGAGTGCCGCTAAAGCATCCATGCCCATAGCAACGGAATAGAGAACCGGGATCAAGGTATCGGGGGCGAGCGAAACTTTTTTAAAGTGATAGGCAATAAGCGGGAAATCAGCATAACCGGCTGCAACCAGTCCAACAGCAGCCAGGTAAAGCCAAAACACCTGGTCTAATCCCTTTGTTTGAATCTTTGGATTATCGACTTCAAGATCACGCGGGCGAGGATAGAGTAGTCTTGCAGTAAGAAGTATAGTGAGCGCCAAGAGAGCCGGAATTAGTAAGATACTAAAACTTGTCCGGTAATCCCCCTTAAAATATAAGATGGCGGCGACAATTAAAGGACCTGTAACGGCGCCTATTTGGTCCATAGCCTCGTGCAAGCCGAAACCCCAACCTCTTCCTATACTGTGAGTCGCATGTGAAAGCATTGCGTCACGGGCAGGGGTCCGTATTGCTTTACCCATGCGCTCCCCGACAATAAGAATCGCCGCTATTTCCCAGCGTCCTGCCAGCGCTAAAAGTGGAACAATAAATAGGTTAAGGGTATACCCGACAAAAGTGATAGTCCAATATTTCTGAGTGCGATCGCTAAAATATCCGGATACTAGGCGCAAACCATATCCGATGAGTTCTCCAAACCCTGAGACAAACCCTACTACTGTGGCGCTTGCGCCAAGAAGGGCCAGATATTGGCCGGTGATACTGCGGGCGCCTTCGTACGTCATGTCTGCAAAAAGGCTGACCAGCCCCAGGAGAAGGACTAACCTCCAGGCAGTTCTTCCTGACAAGAAGTTGCTTTTTTCATCTACTGCCGGCTTACGTCCCACACAAATAACCTTCTCTCACCAATGGATTTATAACACTAATAGCATTGTCTAAAACTGTTTGGAACGACCAGGAATCTAAAATTAAATATGCTAAAATATGCCGTGTTTTTTCAAGCCTTCCAGTATACCTGAGGCATAGTACGCCTTTGAGTAGTAAACTTCCTTTGGATTAAACTTTGACGAGTTCCTTGAAATGGGTTTGGTATTTCCCACAACAATTACTTTGTACCCTTGTGAAAACATGTTATCATCAGTGACACAGCCGCAGACAAAAGTTTGATCGGGTTTAACTAATGAAAATAGAGTTGGCGATGCCCTCTTTTATCCCTTTGTTGAATATGTCCGGGTTGGTTACAAAGATATCGTCACCAACAAGCTGAATCTTACCGCCGAGGGCTTTTGCCAGCGCCTTCCAGCCTTCCCAGTCGTCTTCCGCCAGACCATCCTCAATAGATATAATGGGGTATTTCCCGATCAGCCGCTGGTAGTAGTCAACCATATCCTGCGAGGCCCAATGGCTGCCCTCGAAGTGATAGAAGCCTTCTTTGCGAAATTCACTGGCTGCCGGGTCAAGGGCCAGAAATACGTCCCGGCCCGGAGCGTATCCTGCCGTTTCAATGGCTTTGACTATTAACTGCAGCGAGCCCAGGTTGGGTGAAAGCCACCCTCATCACCCACGGAAGTGTTCTGTCCATTACTCTTTAGGACTGCTTTCAAAGCATGGAATACCTCAGCTCCCATCTGGAGTGACTCCTTGAAGCTGGGCGCTCCGGCGGGTACGGTCAGGAATTCCTGCGTGTCGATATTGTTGTCGGCGTGTTTGCCGCCGTTTAATACATTTATCATGGGTATGGGTATTTCCGCAGCGGTGATGCCGCCAAGGTAGCGGTAGACGGGCACAGCAAGACTTTGTGCGGCGGCCTTGGCGGCGGCGATGGATACCCCCAGTATAGCGTTTGCTCCCAGTTTGCTTTTGTCCGGGGTCCCGTCGAGCGCGATGAGAGCCTGATCCAGGGCATACTGAGCAAAGGCGGCCATCCCTGCAATCTTCTGGGCTATAATCGAGTTGACATTGTTGACGGCCTGCAAAACACCCTTTCCCTGGTAGCGGCTTTTGTCCCCATCCCTTAGCTCCAGCGCCTCCCTGGTTCCTGTTGAAGCGCCGGATGGTATGGCCGCCCTACCCGTGCAGCCATCTTCAAGCGCAACTTCAACCTCAATAGTCGGGTTACCCCGCGAATCAAGAATTTCTCTGGCATATACCTGTGTAATTTTCATTATTTGTTGTCCCTTCCTTCATTTTTCTGGTTTATCTGATAATGGAGCAACTTTTTGCTATTAGAAATAACGTGTGCCAGTAATAAAAGCAAGCCGGCTGTACTCCACAGCGAGTATATCGACGTTGATACATCAGCCGGCTTCTCTTCAGATATATGACCGGGAAACCGAAATTTATTGCCTTAAGGCATCCTAATTAAATAGAACTTAGGGTTTTTCTAACGAGATGAAATAACTTGCTGAACCATATCTTTCATCTGTCTCAGCTCATCATATTCCTTACGCCAACTTTCTAATCTTTCGGCACGCTCCTTCTCACCCAGGTCCCTTTCCAACCTGGCTTTATGGATGGCTGCGAGCAGTCCTTTGGACACTGAGTTGGCTCGCAGCCTTAGATCTCCCGCCACGTCCCTGGCGCTTTCTGTTAAGCCTTCAACCAGGTCGAAGCGGACGCGGCCGCAGTTGCGGTCAAAAAGTTCTACAAGTTTGTTTTTAGCATTTTTCAGCAAACGGCCGCCTACCAGTGTTTTCGGGAGCACACCCAACACTGTTAAAGTCTCCAATGAGGGAATGAAGGATGGGTGTTCCTCAAAGTAAAAGTAAAACCTTTTTGACCCCAGGATGTATTCCTTGGATGCCGACTTATCCACGGATATGTTGAAAATTTCCGCCGAAATCTCCATCATCCGGTCAACTATTTCTTCAATACGGCCAAAGAAGCGAAGCGCCACCTTTTCAAATTGCTCCCTGATGATCAGGCGCTGTTCGTTGCGTTTTTCATCCAGGACGCTCAGGATAAGCTCCCTGCTGTATTGGTTTAAAATAACAGCCAGCTCTTTAGCGGACTTACCCGGCGACTCTTTGTGGCAGTACTCTTCCAACAACTTCACCAGCTCACCTGACTTAAGCGAAAAGAAATCATTGAGGTCCTCCCCTACCGAGGCGCCCAGCCGTTCCACCTCGCGGTAGAGAAGATAAATTGAGTCCTCCCGGTCTTGCTCCAAAGACTCCATCTGAGCTGTAAAGGCATCTATTTTTTGGTCGAGTTCTTCCAATGAACCTTCCATTGCCCGCTGCCAAAGCTGAAGCTCCAGTTCCAGTTCCCCGATTGTCCGGAGCGCTCTGGCGGCGGATGCCTCCAGGATTAACTGGCCCTTGTTATTGTGGATAAAATTCCCCAGTTTTTTTTCGAACGTCAATATGCCGCTGGTCTCCAACGATATTGCACTGCCGCCGCCGGTCCGGCTCTGCAAGGCCTGTCTGGCTGACACCGGTAACAGTTCATATTTGCTCCAGTGTAATTTCTTCAATGACACCGTTCATGTGGACTGCGTGAACAACAAGACTCTCCCCGTAACGGATCACAGTCGGGATGGCTGTTAACGGCACGATCGCGGTTGGGAGCAGTTGGGCGCCTAAAAGCGCGTTGATAAAAGTGGACTTGCCCCGCTTGAATTCGCCCAAAATGACCAAAGTGAATGTTTCCTGGATTAGCCTTTCCCTGCTCTCAACCAAGAGCGATGCGGCCAGGGAGTTCTCCTTTTGCCTGGCAAAAGCGACTGCCTGGTCCAATACCTGGATCATAGTGTTTTTTCTTAAAACAAACTGGTCCAACATTTGTAATCCCCCGTTAGTTGTTGTTACAACCTCATTAAAAATACAAAAGCTCCTGTAAAGTATACTTTACAGGAGCCATCAGCCATTCGGGCACAAGGCGAGCCCCATCGCCTGTTGTTTAATTGTAATCACTATATAAGAATAAAGCCAACTGGAACAAAAGTCAAATAGATTGCATTTCTGAATAGCACTAAACTGCTGGCGCAGTGGTTTACCAACATTGCGCCTATGCCCTTTATCGCACTGCTGCAAATTTGTAGCAGTGTTTTTTTGATCACGCCTCTAAAATATTTAAAGTGCCGATAAGCGCTGAAATACTCATGGCACCGTCAAATACCGGCATGGAACATTCAGTAACTTTTAACCATTTAGCCCGAGTAAACACCTCACCCTTCTGGCCGGCGTCTTCTCACCTCAAGCAACTAGCTACACTAATGCATAAATAAAGTATATGATTAATATGAATTTAAATTTATATATGTTAATTTCTAGTATGCTCATAATCTCAACTACAAATTGGAATGTAACTACTACTTCTTGCTGGCTTTTTTATTAAGTTTCAACACAATGTTTCGCTTCGCTGCCATAGTTTGAAACAGGTTTGCTGCAAGTACAGCTTTTTCTTTTAACGTTAGATTGTCTGAGCCCGTTTTAGTTACAATTTGTTCCATTAAGGATTTTACATCTTGCAGTTCCAATAGATTAACAGCTATGCAGTAAAAATTTTTTCGCCGCCCGTCGTTGTAGTTTGCCAATGAATATCTTAAAATCTCTATTTTTTCAGCAAGCTCAGATTGATAGGAATCTATTCCTATTTTCTTGACTTTCTCAATATCCTTTAATTGATTACGATGAGTAATAAAGGAGTCAAATGCATCTATACCATCATATTTTTCACAAGGATACTCATCACACAAATAGCAGTATTCTATTCCACCATGCCGTAGGCTGCACCTTGCAATCGCACATGGTTGATTACCAGCTCCACCTCCGCAACCGGGACAATAATCATCCAAGTGCATTGGACATAGACCACAGTTTAAGCCGCAAAGCGAAAATAAAGGATAGCCCCTTTTGAAATTATCCATTTGTGTACCTTCTCCGTCAAATTTCAATTTAATAATAAGATTATATAAACAATAAGAAATTCACTTGTGTTCGTTCAGATTCCCATTATTAGCATTAGTTTTATTATATTTAACAAAACCTTCAAATTAGAACATATTCATTAATTTGAAAAAGATAATGCAGTGCATAACAAAAGAAAGTGTTTTTATTGCGACTTTCTCATCTAACAACTTAAGCCATACTCGGCACTTCGTTGTTGCAGTTAATTGTCAGTGTAATATTCTATGATGCTTTCATTACCCTCTGGGTGGGCTGCCACCGATATTCTTGCACTTCGTTGTGCCAGTAGATAATGATAACTAAGTTGTATACTTCTGCCTTTTGCGTCAAATTTCCTGCCTTTCAAAAACACGGTGCAAGGTAATTTTTAGAAAAAGAATAGCCGCCATTTTGGTATATTATAGTGGCTTTGAAGTCACCTAAAAGAGTCCAACCGTAAGCCGTGTTGACAACACATCGATCCACCAAATGGGTTATATGGTTTTAATCCTAATGCTGTTCACATTTTATTTGTAAAGAACCGGTCGTTATCTACAGGCGGTGACAGTAGAAGCAAAACCGGTATCGAAGTGGCTTGATAGCATCCGGAGGTGGGCAGTGATAAGAGAAGTGCTGGAGGGGGGAAGTGGAAGTCAAAAACATATTAAGGCAGGACCAGTTTAACCTATGCCACCACGACGGGTGATAACCAAAGCCGTCACATATCTAAATGACTAATTATTTTTGGAATTAGCCACAACACACCCGGTTACCTCCAGCCTTCTTAGCCTGATAAAGAGCCTTATCGGCAGCCTCAATAAGGGTTTCCGGCAATTCCTTGTCGTTGGGTTGGATGCAGGCCAAACCGATACTAATGGTTAAACGGCCATTCGAAGAGAAAGGGTGATTAATATCCAACCTTTCTACTGCTTGAAGCATTTGCTCAGCAATCCTGCGGGCCCCAATTAAGTCTGTCTTCGGCAGAATAGCTGCAAATTCCTCTCCTCCGTAACGGGCAAATAAATCACCGGGGCGCTTAACAGTTCTGCTTAAAGTGGTGGCTATATTGACCAGGATATCGTCTCCATTTTGGTGACCAAAGGTGTCATTCAACTGTTTAAACTGGTCAATATCTACCATAATCAAGCTTAGCTGTAACCCATGCTCACGGAAGGCCAGTCTCCATTCTCTATGTAAAAATTCATCAAGAAATCGTCTATTGGGTATGTTAGTCAGAGCATCCAGATAAGAAAGTTTTTCTAATAAGTCATTAGATGCGGCTAATTCCTCTTTCTGCAATTCGATTGTTTGTAGGTTTAAAAATTCCTTAACCCGATTGACATATATAATCTGTGACATTACTAAAGCAAGAATAGTTACAACACTACCATTAATAATGGCGGAAAAAGCTAAAATCCAGTCAGGTTGAAAGCGCCAGACCATAACGCTGAATACGATCCAGGAAAAGCCATAAATCAGTATGCTTTTAGACCATTTTAAATAAAGAAACGTGGCTGAAACGAGGACTGCCATTAGGTAAGAGGAGGCTATACCAGGCCCAACAGAATGGATCAGGCTATATAAGATTGCATAACTAATAAGGTTAAGTATTATATACCCGCTCTCGTAAAAATGATGGGATCGTTTAATAGCATCTGGAAACGGAAGCCTGGTTATGAATAAAAAAGCTGCAGAGCTTACTAGAAGAACAATCCTTAGGGTCATGATATACGGAGCTATTTCAAGAATGCGGGGTTGATCGATTTTGCCGATATATGCCAATTGGATAGAGATAAGGGTCAAATTGATTAATATTAACAGCCACGAGATAATACGTAAGCGTTGTATATTGGAATAAGTTAAAATACTTTCCAGAATATTCTTATAAGCCTCGGGCACAACGGGAAACCAATTACCAAATCTGTTTTGGAGTTGAATTCTAAATTGGTTTGGAGTCAATATGTTTCATCCTTTTCCCTTAACTTTTTGATATCACTTAACTAATTTGATGCAGCGCCCCCTGCTTTTTTCTTTGCTCTATCTATTCAAATAACATATCAAAAAAACAACACCCCCTGATTATTGGTGATAACCCAATAAAAAAAGTGGTGTCTGTTGAACAAAATTCTATATTACTATCTATAAGTTTGTTTAACTGACCTTGGTTTCAATTCTTAACTTATCCGCGACCATGGCGATAAATTCACTATTGGTGGGCTTGCCGCGTTCAAGGTTGATGGTATAGCCGAAAAATTTGGTCATCATATCCACATTGCCGCGGTCCCAGGCCAGTTCAATGGCGTGCCGTATGGCGCGTTCAACCCTGCTGGGTGTCGTCTGATACTTCTGGGCTATCATGGGATACAACTCCTTGGTAACCGCCCCGAGCAGGTTGATCTCGCTGATAACCATTAAAATAGCATCCCGCAGATAGTGGTAACCTTTAATATGAGCCGGAACACCCATTTCATGGATAATATTGGTTACAGCTATGTCCAAATTTTTGGGTTTAACCGGAGCAATATACTGCGATACATTTACCCCGTCCGCCAGCTGCCGGATGCGGGTGGCCAGTACATTAAAGTCAAATGGTTTTAAAATGTAGTAGTCGGCGCCCAGTTCAACCGCCCTTTGGGTTACGCTCTCCTGTCCAAAGGCAGTCAGCATGATAATTTTTGGCCTGCTGCCGGTATTGCCGGTAACCAATTTTTCCAGGACCCCGATCCCGTCCAGGTGCGGCATAATGATATCCAGCACGACGACATCAGGATTGTTTTCCTGGATCATTTGAATGGCTTCCAGGCCATTATAAGCAATACCGGTTAGATTGAAATCTTCCTGCTGCGTTATGAATTCCTTTAGCAGCTCGCAGAAATCTCTGTTATCATCTGCGATTAAAAGCCTGATTGCTTTCTTTGGCATAAACGCTCCCGCCTCCTAAATATTTCTATTTTTTATATTTTAGTATGTTTACCCAAATGATTCGACGACCACAAAGAATGTCCTTCCAGATAAAAAGGAAAATTTTTGTATATTGCATTAAAGTCATCGGGGAAACCTATCTAAAAAGGAATTAACCCTGGGAAAAAGCCTTTCCCAGGGTTAATAGAAAAGCAAAAAATTATTTATATTTATGCCGCAGGTTCTTTTATAACTTGTCCTGAATCATCCAGCAATCCGGATTCCTCCAACATCCATTCAGCCGACACCCCATAACCTCTGGTTGGGTCATTCACAAAAACGTGGGTAACCGCGCCAACCAACCTCTCCTCCTGAATAATTGGACTGCCGCTCATACCTTGGATAATGCCGCCGGTCTGATCAAGCAGCCTTTCATCAGTTATTTTTAATACAAGCGCCTTGCCGTCCTGCCTGACCTGTGGATTAATTTGTAAAATTTCCACAGAAAATTTTTCCACCTTATCGCCGCTTAGGACAGTTAGTATTTCTGCCGGCCCTTCATGAATTTGACTGGTCATGGCGACTGGTATTGGTACTGTAAAAACAGGGTTTTCGAGCGGTTTCTGAAGATTGCCGAATATACCCAGCCTGGTGTTTCTGTTGATGGTACCGGACAATAACTTGTCACCCTGAAGTATGCCGATTTTTTCTCCCGGCTGGCCGCGTTTGCCTTTGGCAATACCCTGGACGCTGGCGCCGACGATTTTCCCGTCCTGCAGGTCAACCGGATGCTTGGTGTTTACATCGGTAATGATGTGGCCAAGAGCGCCATAAGACTTGCTGCCTGGTTCATAAAAAGTTATGGTGCCTACTCCGGCTGCGCTGTCCCTGATCATAAGACCTACCCGGTAATCAGAAGTTTCCTTGCATAAAACCGGGTTTAAAGTAGTGCTGAAGGTTTCCTTCCCCCGTTTTACCTCTACCTCCATGGAGTTGCCTGCCGCTCCGGCCCTGGACACAGAATCTCTAAACTGGCTGTCGCTGCCCACCTCTGACCCGTCAATTTTTAGGATTACATCCCCTTTTTGAATACCTGCCTGCGAGGCAGGATTGATTCTTTGGTTATCCTGATTAACCACATCGTATGTGCCGGCTACAATAATTCCCCGCGCATGGATTAAAACCCCGATTGATTGTCCGCCTGGAACAACTCTTATTTCCGGCGCCACACTTACCAGCATATCACGTACAGGGACCACACCGTACAAGCTGAGCCTGAGTTTTAACCGACCGGGATTCAATGCCACCGGGTTTGACCCGGATATAAAATCTCCTTCGATAACACTTTCTTGAAGGGCGTTGCTTTCATTATTGACTATCTCCATTTTTAAACCTTTTTCTAATGGAGCGGGAAATTTAAAATTCAGCGGCTGGCCAACTGATACCAAATGCTTTTCAGGAGGAAGCAGCGTGCCTTGAACCTGATAAGTTAGCATAATTGATAAAAATATTAAAATGCCACAAATACAACCGCATGTTTTCCCCTTCAAACATTACCCCTCCAATATTATTGCCATCCACCTCCAAATATTGATAACATTATTTAGACAACCCTATACGTATATCTTTGTTTCAAAACAAATTGCAAATTTATAATAACCTCAACAAATATCTAATATTCAACCTAAAAATGTTTCAAAATCCCAAATACAGAGTCTATTTCAGTTTATTTAGATATGTAATTTATTGTTTTGTTACCTGTAAAAAAAATAGAAAAAACCGCACATATTTTAAAATGTGCGGTATAATTTAAAATAATTTCAAATTTTATCGGAATTTTTAAGCATCTGGCTCGCGTGCAGGCGCGTGATATCAGTAACATTTTTACCGCCCAGCATCCTTGCCAGCTCTTCCACTTGCTGCTCCCGGTCAAGCAGTTCAACCCTGGTTACCGTACGCTCACCGTCAAACTCTTTGAGGATCCTGTGGTGCGCCCTGGCATGGGCGGCTACCTGCGCCGAGTGAGTAACACAAATAACCTGACGCTGTTGACCCAACTGGGATAACTTCTCTGCCACTGCCTGCAGCGCACGGCCGCCAATACCGGCGTCGACCTCGTCAAACACCAGCACAGGCTTGTCATCGGCCTGTGCCAGCAAGGTCTTAAGCGCCAGCATGATCCTGGACAATTCACCGCCCGATGCAATTTTAGTCAGAGGCTTTAGAGGCTCGCCCCGGTTTGGGGAGATCAAAAATTCAATCTGCTCCAGACCTGCGGGGGAAGGCTCTTCGATGGGAGTAAATTCTAATGATAATACCACTCTCCCCATCTCCAGTGAGTCCAGTTCAACGGCCACCCTTTCCTCCAGCAGCCGGGCCGCAGACTTGCGGGCGCTGCTGAGCTCCTTTGCCGCCTGGTAATAGGCTGCCGCGGCAGCGCTTAATTCTCTGCCGGAAGATGTCAATTCTTCATCAAGGTTTAGCAGGTTTTGCAGTTCGGAGCCGGCACTATCCAGAAACTGCAGAATCGCGGGTATGCCGTCTCCGTATTTTTTCTTTAGTATTTTAATCTGGTTAAGTCTTTCCTCGACTGCTTCCAGCCTCCGTGGACTGTACTCTACCGTGTCACGGTAGGCAGCAAGATCACGGGCCGCGTCCTCCGCCTGATAAAGAGAGCTTTCTAATGCGACTAATATATTTTTCGCCCTGCTGTCATAGAAAACCAGGGATTTCAAATTTTCGGCCGCCCGGGCCAGGAGATCCATGGCAGAGTCCTGACCTTCGTTTCCATCATAAAGATGTCTATAAGCTTCTCCAGCCAGCAAACTGATTTTTTCTGAGTTCGCAAGTACTTCTTTTTCTCTGACTAATTCCTCTTCCTCTCCGGGGGTAAGCTTTGCATGCCGGATCTCTTCAATCTGGTAGCGCAAGGTATCGGCGCGCCTGGTCCTATCCCCCGCGTCCCGTTGAAGCTTTTCCAGGCGGGAGCGGGCTTCACTCCAGCTTTGATAGGCCGACTTAACCTGGCCGAGCAGTTCCAGGAGCTTGGTTCCCCCAAAATGGTCCAAAAGCTCACGGTGTTTTTCCTGGTTCAGAAGCGAATTTTGTTCATGCTGGACATGCAGGTCCGCCATGCTCTTCCCGATTATCTTATAAAAAGCCAGTGGTACCGCCTGACCGTTAACCCGGCAGATATTTTTCCCGGAACGGGTGATTTCCCTGGATAGCACCAGGCAATCCTCCTCGCTCAGGTCAATTCCCTGATTACCAAGTAGTTGCTCCAGGAACTTGTTCCTGGCCGGGTCAAAGGCGGCTTCTACCAGAGCTTTTTCCGCCCCGCTGCGAATTTGTTCGGTATGTGCCCTGCCGCCGAGAGCTATCTCCAAAGCGTCAATAATGATCGTCTTCCCCGTTCCGGTTTCACCGGTAAGGATATTTAAGCCCTCCTGGAAATCTATTTTGACTTGTTCCATTAAACCGAAATTTTTTATGGAGATGTTCAAAAGCATTCGCTCACCCCTTTTTGAGGTTGAGTTCCTCAAACCTGTTCAGAACATCCGCGGTAGCCCGCTTCGGCTTGACTATTACGAGAATAGTATCGTCTCCCCCGACCGTACCGATAATTTCCTGCCAACCGGCCTGGTCTATGGCGGATGCTACGGCCTGCGCCCCACCGGGGTGAGTTTTGATAATAATCAGGTTTTCACTTGAATCCATACTTACCACTGAATCACGGAAAAGTCGCTTCAAATGGCCTTCAATACGGGAAACCGGCCTCTCAATTCCCGGGGAGTAATAAGAGGCGTTGTTTTCAGCCGGTATTTTGATCAAACCCAGTTCCTTAATATCCCGCGAGATAGTAGCCTGCGTTACCTTGAATCCTGACTTTTTGAGAGCTGAAGCGAGGTCTTCCTGTGTTTCTACTGCTTGCTTCGAGATAATCTCAAGGATTTTGCGCTGCCGGCTGGTTTTCATCGCCAACACCTGCCTTCTCGATTGCAATTACCACCGGAGCCTGGTCGGAACGGTTGATAAAGTTTGAGCGCACCACACGGTACAGGCTGCCGTCAAGAGAGGAGACGACCTCCTCCACCGCAGCTAATTCCTCTCGTCCTCCCGGGTGGCCGGTGTATATAACCAGCCCTATTCTCCCCTCCGGTTTCAGCATTTTCAAGGCCGCTCTCAGCGCTCTCGCGGTTGTTTCACAGGTTGTAACAAGGTTGTGGTCACCGCCGGGCAAATAGCCCAAGTTGAATAATACCGCATCGACCGGGGCAGGCGCCAGTCGCTCCATCTCCTCATGACTGCTGTGTAAGAGGATTACCCGGTCGAGAACCCCGGCCCTTTGCAGCAACAATGCCGCCTTTTGCAGAGCTTCTGCCTGGATATCTATAGCGTACACTTTCCCCTGAGGCCCGACCTGGCGGGCCAGAAAAAGTGTGTCATAACCGTTTCCGGCAGTCGCATCTATCGCAGTGGCGCCAGGACCCACTGCTTCGGATATTAGAAGATGAGCGAGATGTACAGCGCTGCCAAGGCCTTTAAGCACCGTTGCGGTCACCCTCTTGATGAAATTTCTTTCTTAAGACCTCAAAAAATCCCCTTCCCCTCAACCTGACCAGTCTGGCTTTTTGCGGGGAACGGCTTACTAAAACCTGGTCGTACTGGTACAAGTTGAAACCATGCTGCCCGTCCATGGTCAACATAACCTCCTCCTGGCTGGAAAGGATGATGATTTTGACAACGCTTTCCGGCGCTATTATCAGTGGCCTGGCCCAGAGAGCATGGGGACATATCGGTGTCAGCAGCATCAGTTCCAAATTGGGGGTAACCAATGGACCTCCCGCCGATAAGGAATAGGCTGTTGAGCCGGTGGGGCTTGCAATAATCAATCCATCTGTGGGATAGGTATTGATGTACTCATTATTGACATGGGCTTCCAGTTGAATGAGCCTGGCAAAGGCGCCTTTGGCAATCACAGCGTCGTTTAGGCCTACCAATTGTTCCACCAGCTTGTCCTGCCGGTACACATTGGCCTGCAGCATCATCCGTTCTTCGATATCATATTCGCCATCCAGCAGCTTTTCCAGAGCCGGTAGGGCCTCCGGTAAATCTATCTCTGTTAAAAAACCCATATGGCCCATGTTTATGCCTATAATGGGTGTTCCTGTTCCGGCAACCTTCCTCGCAGTACCCAGCAGGGTCCCGTCCCCGCCGAAAACGATCATGCATTCAGCCAGCTCGTACAGCCGGTCCTTGGGTACGCCAAAGCCAGGCAACTCTAATTGGGCCGCGATATCCTCTTCAATTAGAACGGTGCATCCCCTGCCGGTAAGCCAGCCGGTAATTTGCCTTACCAGTTTGCGGACTCCCTTTTTATTTAAATTAACCGCCAGCCCGAAGCTGTTCAAGTACTGGACTCCCCCCCTCCTACTTCAGCAATTTTTATTAAATATTATGTTAGTTCCGCATGAGCCCGTTTCACTATATCAGGCAGGTTGGCGTGGTTTTCTTGCAGGCCGCTCTTGTCGAAGTATACCAAAAATTCTATGTTGCCTTCAGGACCGGTTACCGGTGAATAATCCACTCCCCTGACCGACCAGCCCTGGTCTTCAATAAAGCCGGTTATACTTTGGAGCACCGCCAACTGTACCTCCGGATCCCGGACCACTCCTTTTTTGCCGATTTTATCCCTGCCGGCTTCGAACTGCGGCTTCACCAGCGCCACGCCGGCAGCCGCGGGAGTGGTCAATTCACCTATTTTGGGCAGGACCTTGGTCAATGAGATAAATGAAACGTCAATAGTTATGAAATCAGGGGTTACCGACAGCAGTTCTTTATTTAAATAACGAATATTGGTCCGCTCCAGAACCACCACCCGGGGATCGTTGCGAAGCTTCCAGTCTAACTGGCCGTAGCCCACATCAACCGCATATACCTGACTGGCCCCGTACTTTAAAGCGCAGTCCGTAAAACCCCCGGTGGAAGCCCCTACATCAAGCACCACCCGCCCGCTAAGGTCTATTTCAAATACTTTGATCGCCTTCTCAAGTTTTAGCCCGCCCCGGCTCACGTAAGGTATCGGGCTGCCCTTTACTTCAAGAACTGCGCCCGGGGATACCGTTACCCCCGGTTTATCAACTCTTAAACCATCAACAAAAACCAGGCCGGCCATAATCGCCGCCCGGGCCTTTTCCCTGCTGGGACAATATCCTTCTGCAGTTAACCTGACATCCAGACGCTGCTTATTTTTTTGCAAAATTGGTACCCTTCCTGGGGTTAATTGGGCGCAATCCTCAGTTTCCCGGAATAATTTTTTTTGGCCAGCTTTTCCCCGACCACCCTCACCACCTGCTCAACGGTAAGTCCATACCTGGCCAGAAGCAGCTCCGGTGATCCGTGTTCAACAAAAGTGTCCGGAATACCAAACTGATGAGTCAGAAGGCCTCCCCGCCCCCGTGCTGAGAGCAGTTCTAATACAGCGCTGCCGAAACCTCCCTGCAGGACATTTTCCTCCAGGGTAAACAGCTTTCCGCTCATTTCAGCATAGTAAAGTATGCACTTTTCATCCAGTGGCTTTACAAACCTGGCGTTGATTACAGCCACCTTAACACCTCTGGCCGCTAAAATTTTAGCGGCTTCCTCGGCTACGTGGACCATACTTCCTATAGCCAGCAGGGTAGCGTCCGTACCCTCCCTGATTACCTCGGCTTTCCCGATGGGGAGTATTTTTTGTTCTTTATCCATCAGGCAGCCGGTTCCGCTGCCCCTCGGGTAACGTAAAGCCAAAGGTCCTTGATGATACACGGCTGTTGCCAGCATATGCTGGAGCTCGTTCTCGTCTTTGGGGGCCATAATCACCATGTTCGGTATCGGCCTTAGAAAAGACAAGTCAAAAATACCCTGGTGACTGGCTCCGTCATTACCGACAATACCGGCACGGTCAATAGCAAAGGTCACCGGCAGGTTTTGCAGGCAGACGTCGTGTAGTACCTGATCATAGGCCCGCTGCAGGAAAGTTGAATATATGGCCACTACCGGGTGATAACCACCTGCGGCTAAGCCGGCGGCCAGAGTTACAGCATGTTGCTCCGCTATGCCGACATCAAAAAAACGTCCTGGAAAAGCCCGGGAAAACTTGGTAAGCCCGGTACCGCTAGGCATAGCTGCGGTAATAGCCAGTATCTTTTCATCCTGGTGCGCCAGCTTCATCAGGGTGGCGCCAAATATTTCAGTGTAGGTGGGGGTATCGCTTTTCTCAAGCACTTCCCCGGTGGCCACATAAAATGCCCCGACTCCGTGAAATTTATCGGGATTCTTTTCCGCAGGCCGGTAGCCCTTGCCTTTTTTGGTGAGCACATGGACCAGGACCGGGCCCTTTTTGGATTTGGCTTGCTGGAGTATGGTGGTCATAGCTTTGATGTCATGTCCATCAACCGGCCCCAGATAAATGAAACCCAGTTCTTCAAAGAGCATACCTGGAACCACAAGGTATTTTAAGCTGTCTTTCAAACGTTCACCAAGACGCAGGAGAGCCGACCCGATAGGTATTTTGCGTAAAAGTTGTTCCAGGTCTTCCTTGCCCCTGGTATACATCGGGTCGGTCCGGAGCCTGGCCAGGTAGCCGGACATCGCGCCGACATTATGATCAATGGACATTTCGTTGTCATTCAGAATAACGACCATGTTCTTTTTGAGATGTCCGGCATGGTTTAAGGCCTCAAAGGCCATCCCTCCGGTCATCGCTCCGTCCCCGATAACCGCTACCACCGCGTTGCTTTCGCCCTTCAAATCCCTGGCCGCGGCCAAACCAAGGGCGGCCGAGATAGAAGTGCTGCTGTGCCCTGCGCCAAACGCGTCATGGGCGCTTTCAGCGGGCTTGGGAAAGCCGCTGATGCCTCCAAATTGCCTTAGCGTCCTGAAATCGTCTCTCCTGCCGGTGATCATTTTATGTACATAGCTCTGGTGCCCCACATCCCAAACAATACGGTCAACCGGGGAGTTGAAAACCTTGTGGATGGCCAGCGTCAGTTCCACCACACCCAGATTGGGCGCCAGGTGACCACCGTTACGGGACACTACCGATATTATTTCCCTTCTGATTTCCCCGGCAAGCTCCTGAAGTTGGCTGTAAGTCATAGTGCGAATGTCCCGCACTGAATTTAACTGCTTTAAGAAGCTGCTCATGGTGAGCTATCCACCCTTCTTATTTCTCGGGACGCGGCGCTTTTGCATAGAACTGCGGCCGGTAATATCTTCTATGCCTGCCAGAAGCTTTCCTGCCACAAAGATTACATCGTCAGGGTGGCTCAGCGCTATTTTTTTACCAATAGCTTTAGTTGAGACAATTATCGATGCAATAAGAGCGGTAATCAGCACGTTCAGCCAAAACTGGCTGAACCCGGGCCCCAGATTCACAATTTGAATCACTATGGATATTCCCAGAGCGCCGCTAATAGTAGTAGTGATATCCCCTACAACATCATTGGCAATATTTGCTACCTTGTCCGCATTACGGATAAGCCGTAAGCCCTGTGGCGCGCCTTTTACCTTTTTTGAACTTTTGGCGTTAAAAGGTGTGTGTGAAGCAGCTGTAACGGACGTTCCTAAAAGATCTGCAAGCGCGTTAATAATTATTATCACGATCAGGAATACTGTGGATAATATTATGCTGTTCAACCTTGATGTGATTGTTTCAGATAGAAATGTAAAAACAACAGCTAAAAAAAACGAGCCGACGCCCACAAAAAAGATATATCTACCGGTAACAGTAGATTTATTATTGCCCAAAAAAAATCACCTCATGCGATGGTTGGCGCGTCCTTCTGCAGGGTATATTATTGTTAAGCTATATATTTGATAAGTGACAGCAGACCGGGTAAATATTGTGGCTTAGGTCCAGCAGGTTTTCCCAGACAAGCTGCCGGCTGTCGCCATACCGGCGGTTTCCCTTTCAAGCTGTCTCCGGCCGCTGACGACCGGGACTGGATTACCACTTAGTCCACACTGCAATCCCCGGCCTGCCCTGGTAAGCCCGGACAGCCTAGGAGTTTTCCTCGACAGAGTACACCTTTTCTAGTCTCTATTGCAGTAAGGGTTTCAATCAATAACCTGACTGAACACGGGCCCGTATTCAGCTTGGCTTAAAAACTGAAATCCACCGTTACCACTCAAGGCAGGCTACACTGCACGCAGCTTGAACCACATGCAGGTTTAATCCCAAGCCATAGTTGACCACCCAATTGTGGTATGGCTGCCCACATACTTGGGTCTCCACGGGGGCGGGGTCGGGTCCCACATGCCATTGCAGGCCGCCCCACCCCCTTAACTCCCAGTACCAGCCCCCGACTGGGCGTCGATAGCCAGCACCAGGAACTTCATCGATGTGCCCTTGACGGATTTTTAGGCCCGCCTTCAAAAAGGTTCGTCCGACTAGGATACTGTGTCACTTATCTTAAAAAGCTTTGACTAATTTGTTATTATAACATAATCAGTTTTTAGTTTACAAATTCAGCCTGCTCTTTAATCAGCCCTTGAAGGCCGGTATTGCTTGCTCAAGAGAAACTGATTCCCCAACAATCTCCCGCTCTTCTTTAAAGTCTAAAAATCCCGTTCAATCACAAAATTAACCATTGATCTCAAAAAATCAGCTTCGGCGCCAAAGGGCCGCAGCGCCGCCAGCGCCTGTTGGGCCGCCTGGCGGGCTTTGGCGCGCGACTTATTCAGGCCGAAGAGCGCAGGATAGGTAGCTTTGTTATTTTTGGTATCACTGCCCACCGGTTTGCCGATTTTCTGTTCATCTCCCTCAATATCAAGGATATCATCCTTGATCTGAAAGGCCAAACCAAGGTTTTCGGCGTATCCGGTTAAAGCTGCCAGTTGATCATCCCGTGCCCCGGCCAGAATAGCGCCCGCCCTTACCGATATCTTGTAAAGAGCCCCGGTCTTATGACGGTGAATGTATTCAAGGGTGTTTTCATCTAATGCAACACCTTCGGATAATGTATCAACCACCTGCCCCCCGATTAGCCCGAAAGTACCGGCCCCGATCGCCGCTTCACGGATTACCCGCAGGACGTTCTCCGGAGCTCCTTTACTTTCCGCCAGGAGCTGGAAGGACATGGTCAGAAGGGCGTCCCCGGTTAAAACTGCGGCTGCTTCACCATAGACCTTGTGACTGGTCAATTTACCGCGGCGGTAGTCGTCATTATCCATGGCGGGGAGGTCATCGTGCACCAGTGAGTAGGTATGTATCAGTTCAAAAGCGCAGGCGGCAGTCAGGACATCTTCAGCCTTACCCCCTACAGCTTCAGCTCCGGCCATAACCAGGACAGGCCTTAGCCGCTTTCCTCCGCCCATAACGCTATACCGCATGGCCTGGTGGATCAGGGGCGGGTAAGCATTGGTTCCGGGCAGTAAAATTTCAAGTGACTCTTCAACCAAAGCGGCTCTCTTTTTTAATTCCTCTTTAAAATCAATCATTTCGGGCGCCTCCCGGGGAAGGTAAAGAATCCAGCTGCTTTTGGATAATTCCGCCTTTTTCGTCCACGGTCAGAATGGTAATGCGCTGCTCGGCGGCAGCCAGTCGCCCTTCACATATTCTGGTAAGCCTGATGCCTTCTTCAAACAATTCCAGCGATTTTTCCAATGGCAGACGTCCGTCCTCCAATTCCTTCACCACTTCTTCCAAACGCGCCAGCGCCTGCTCAAAATTAATCTCTTTTTCCTCGAAAGACATATAAGGGTATACCTCCAATCCAAGGCTTCGTTTATTTGGAAGCCCTTACGATCGCTATAGGTCGTAAGGCGCAAGGCGTAGGGCGTATAAATGGACGTGGGACGTGGGAATTCATGATATTCTCAAGAGTCAAAATTAAGATCCTATAAAAAGTAGGATAAATTACACCTTACGCCCTACGCCTTACGACTAAAATGGAACGTTTTCTAAATCTGTTACCATTATATACTTATGTCACACTCTTTTTTCCCACAACAACTTCGAGCCTGCCTTGATGCAGCAGCAATGACAGTTGTTCTCCTATTTCTACGGAAGCGGCGTCGCTGATAACACGGTTTCTGTCCAGGGTTGCGCATATACAGTAGCCCCTGGACAGGGTGGCCAGCGGGCTTAACGTGTTCAACCGGCCTGCCAGCACCGCGAAATGGCTGCCGGCTCGCTCCAGGATCCCATACATTGCCTGGCGCAAGCGGCTCTCCAACTGATCCAGCGACTGTTGACCCACGCCGCAGATGGCATTCAGAGGGCTGGTAAATACACGGTTAAGCAGGCAGGACTCGATACGGCGCTTGGAAGCCGCCAACTTTTCATCAACCGCCCGCCCCAGCCGGGTCTTTAGAGTACGGATGTAGCGGGCCATATCCTTCCTGTCCGGCACAGCTATTTCAGCCGCTGCAGAAGGCGTGGCGGCCCTGACATCAGCTACAAAATCGGCGATGGTGGTATCTGTTTCGTGTCCTACCGCGGATATGACAGGAATCCTGGAGTGAAAAATGCTGCGGGCTACGATCTCGGTGTTGAAGGTCCAAAGCTCCTCCAGCGCTCCCCCGCCCCGGCCGGTTATAATCAGGTCTACACCGCCAACCTGATTCAGGAGCTTAATACCTCCGGCCACAGCCTGAGGCGCTGCTTCGCCCTGGACCGGAACCGGTACCAGCATAATTTCACGTCCCGGCCAGCGGCGTCCGATAATTTGGAGCATATCCCTGATTGCCGCTCCGGTGGGCGAGGTAACGATGCCGATGCGACGCGGCAGCAGGGGTAGTGATTTCTTATGGCGCCGGTCAAAAAGCCCCTCCTGCTCCAGCCTTTTTTTCAGTTGCTCAAACGCCAGGTAAAGAGCCCCCGTGCCGTCCGGATCAAGCCCTTCGGCATAAAGCTGGTAGGTACCGTCCCGTTCAAATACTGAAACGTAACCCCTCACTGTTACCGCCATGCCGTTTTGGGGTTGAAAGGGGACCAGCCTGCTTTTGGAACGGAACATTACAACTTTCACACAACTGAGATCGTCCTTCAGGGTAAAATACAAATGGCCTGAGGAATGGGCTTTAAAGTTTGATATTTCCCCCTTGACCCATACATTTACCAGCAGGTGATCTTTTTCCACAAGTGTTTTGATATGTTTGGTCAACTCGTGGACCGTTAAAATTCTCATTTATATTATGTCTCCCCCAAAAAAGACTAAATACAATAGCACCCCTGGCTTGAAGGGTGCTGTTCTGTCTTAGTGTGTGTAGTAATTGGCCTGTACAGATGCCCCCACCCTACAAATAACATTGCGGACGGACCTTACATGTAGGTGCGAATCCATTCGCACAAAAGTTACATCAGCTGTCCAAGTGCGGCTCTAACGCGCCGTGTGCGATTGAAATCGCGCCTGCATCGTCAAGATGGTCTAACTTGCAAAAGACAAGCTAAGGTAGAAGTCCCGGCGTCGTTGGCGAGTTGCCCTGGTCAGGCTGCCAATCATACGCCGGCGTGTCTCACAATTCAGGTTTGTACTCTTCCGGGTTCGCCAGCAGCTTGCCGAGAATGCCGTTAATAAAGCGCGCAGACTCTTCCCCACCGTACACTTTGCCCAGTTCTACAGCCTCGTTGACGGACACATTGTTCGGTATATCACTGCAGAACAATATTTCGTAAAAAGCCAGCCTGATGATATTTCTGTCCACGCTGGCCATTCTTTCTATGTTCCAATCCTGACTGATGCTCGAAATGTTTTTATCAATACACGCTAAATTAGTGAGGGTTCCCATTACAATCTTTTCGACAAATTCTACGTTATTGTATACAGGTCCAAAGCTCTCATCCATATTTTTCATGGCTTCCTTTGGATCGTTGCCGCCCATATCTACCTGAAACAGGATTTGCAGCGCCCTCTCCCTGGCCTTTCTCCTGCCCATGTTGTTACGTATCCCCCTCGTTATTTAACCGCTGTATGTAAACAATACAGTTATCGTTCCCGGAAAAGCCTTAAGAACAATTCTCTGAAGTCAACCTTCTCATCCAGCCGTTTGCCGATATAATAACCGAGTGCGGCGCAAATCAACACAAAAAGGGCCTTAAAAAAACCGTACTTAATTGCCAGCAAACCGTAAATCAGGCCCAGAATAACGCCTACCGCTTTTCCCAGATGCTTATTTAGAATTTCCTGAAATACTTCCATATGCCGCTCCTTTCCGGGGCTGAAATGCGCTATTCAACCCTTGGCTTGTGAACGGAAATATTCTCAACCATGATTTTTATAGTATTGACGGTAATCCCTGTTACTTCCATCACCCTGGACTTGACCCTGTTTTGAATTTCTTCAGAAAGCTGAGGGAGGTGGACATCCGGGGTTACCGCAACCCGGACTTTAATACCTATACCTTGCGGGACCTGTATGATGTTGGGTTTAACTTCTCTAACCCCGCTGAACTGTGAAACTATTTTCTCTACCAGGCTTTCTATCGCCTGCAGCGAAACATTGACTTGTCCCAGCGAACTCTCCGTCAGGACCACATGCCTGCCTCTTGACTTGCCAAAGAGACTCACCCAGAGCAGTCTCAAGCCGGCCAGTATGACCAAAGCCATGAAAGGCCAGAAAATCCCCGGTTGTCCGGGATAAAACATTTCTTTCAGCAAAAACAAGGGAGCCGTCCAACCCAACATTACAGCTGAAAACAGTACAAAAACAACCGTAATGAAGAATGCGTATACCCCCAGTAAGAAGCGGTCGAAAGGACCCAAACAGGTACACCTCCCTAAAAGCTAACCCCCTGTCAAGGGGGTCGGTTAAGCTATCTAACCTTATGTTCTTCTTCCCTGCCCTCGGAGGTAAAGGCAACACCTTGAACATTTACATTGACTTCGACAACTTCCAAGCCGGTCATCCGTTCAATGGCGCTCTTTACGCTTTCCTGGATTTGAGCGGCTACATCAGGTATCCTAATCCCGTATTCAATGATCACAAAAACGTCGACGGCGGCTTCTTTTTCTCCCACCTCTACCTTGATTCCTTTGGAAAGGTTTTTGCGGCCAAGCATTTCAGCTATACCGCCAACCAGTCCCCCGCTCATCCCGGCTACCCCTTTAATCTCAGTGGCAGCAAGGCCGGCTATTATTTTAACAACCTCATCCGAAATCCTGATTGAACCCAGTCCGGTTTGCTCTTCCTTGACAAAATCACTCTCGTTCATCTTTTTCACCTCCGCTATAATACACTATACCCAAAAAATGATGATCCATGTCTCATATGCGTATATTATAGCAAAGTTGGTAAATTAACGCAAACACTATGATTTTAGTGTTTTATAGTTGCTCATCCCCCAAAATACGACGCTGAATAAAGTTGGTATAGATTTCCCCACGGCGGAAAAAAGCGTTCCTGAACACCCTCTGATGAAAAGGGATCGTGGTGTTGATACCCATAATCACGAACTCCTGAAGCGCCCGCTGCATCCTGGCGATGGCTTCCTCCCTGTCCTTGCCCCATACGATCAATTTGCCAATCATGGAATCATAATAGGGGGGAATCATGTAACCGGTGTACACTGCGCTGTCAACCCGCACTCCGGGTCCCCCGGGCGTCAGGTAGCTTGTAATCCTGCCGGAGTTGGGGATAAAATTTTTACCCGGGTCCTCGGCATTAATCCTGCATTCTATTGCATGCCCCTTTATGGAAACCTGGTCCTGTGATATTTCCAGCTTCTCGCCGGCGGCAATACGGATTTGCTCTTTTATTAAATCAATCCCGTTTACCATCTCCGTGACCGGATGCTCGACCTGGATCCGCGTGTTCATCTCCATAAAGTAGTAATTTAAATTTTTATCCAAAAGGAATTCAACCGTTCCCGCGCTGTAATAACCCACCGCCCTGGCGGCACGCACAGCCATATGTCCCATTTCCTCCCGCAGTTCCGGGCTAAGCGCAACGGAAGGCGACTCCTCAATCATCTTTTGATTGCGCCTCTGGATAGAGCAGTCCCTTTCGCCCAGGTGGATCAGGTTGCCGTGTTTATCTCCCAGGACCTGAAACTCGATGTGCCGTGGCTCTTCAACATACTTTTCCAGGTAAACCTCGTCGTTGCCGAAAGCGGCAAGAGCTTCCGTTTTAGCCATGCTGACGGCTTCCTCCAGCTCCTCACCGCACTGGACCACCCTCATCCCCCGGCCGCCGCCTCCGGCGCTGGCTTTGATGATTACGGGGTAGCCAATCCTTTCGGCCAGTCGCCAGGCCTGCTCGTTGTCTTTTACCGCTCCCTCCGAGCCCGGGATTACCGGAACACCTGCCTGAACCATGGTATCCCTGGCCAGAGCCTTGGAACCAAGCTGCTGGATAGCCCTGGACGAGGGACCAATAAAATTAATCCCGCAACTGGCGCATGCCTCTGCAAAATCAGGGTTTTCCGATAAAAAACCGTATCCCGGGTGGATCGCGTCGGCTCCGGAAACCAGCGCCGCGCTGATAAGGTTGGTTATATTTAAATAGCTTTTAGCAGAAGCAGCAGGTCCAATGCAGTACGATTCGTCAGCTCGTAAAACATGCAGGCTTTCACGATCAGCCTCCGAAAAAACCGCGACCGTGCTTATATTCATCTCGTGACAGGCCCGGAGAATGCGGAGGGCTATTTCACCACGGTTAGCTATCAGGATTTTCTTAAACATCTTACCTTTTCCTCTCCCCGCGTAAATACATCTGCCGCTTATTTTTCTTTGATCAGGAAGATGGTCTGCCCATACTCAACAGGCTCACCATTCTTCACCGCGATCTCAACAATTTCACCGTCGATTTCTGAATCTATTTTATTCATCAGCTTCATTGCTTCAATGATACACAGGGTCTGTCCTTTTTTCACCTGGTCCCCGACATTAACGTAAGGCGGCGCTTCAGGCGCGGGCGCAGCGTAGAACATACCGACCATGGGAGATACCACCGGAATGAGCTCGGTCTTTTTCTCCTCAGTTTTTACCGTTGGGGGATTTTCTGTCTCATCCTTGACCTTGCAGGCGACCGGCGGAGCCGGTACCGCAGGCGTCTGGCTGACAGGGTTTAACTCGCGGTCGGCGCCTTTCTTAATAGATATCTTCATTCCTTCACTTTCCAGTTTCACTTCATTAACAGCAGTTTCATTTATTAACTTAATCAGCTCTTTAATATCCTGCAAGTTCAATTCATTTACCTCCCTGGCGGTTTCGCCGCCGCAGTCATCGTTTAAAGCAGGCGTCTTGGCGGGCGCTTCCGCAGCCTTGTCTTTTGCCGGATTTTCTTTTCTGCCGGGAGCCGGGTCCGGCGCCAATTGCCCACCTTTATTCCTTGTCTCCAGAAAACGTTTGGCCACCTGGGTGAATAAGGCGTAGGAGATGACATCCTCTTCACAGGTTGCCAGATCTTTAGCTTCTTTCCTTATTTTATCCATTTTTGGTTCCAGTAAATCAGCAGGCCTGCATACAATAGGCTGCCGGTCCCCCAGCACCTTGCGGGCTATCTCCTGGTTAATCGGCGCCGGAGGTTTGCCGTAATGGCCCTGAATATAATCACGGACCTCGCCGGGGACCAGTTTATAGCGTTCCCCGCTAAGCACGTTCAAGACGGCCTGGGTCCCGACAATCTGGCTGGTCGGGGTAACCAGGGGGGGGTACCCCAAGTCCTCGCGCACCCTGGGGATCTCCTCCAGGATCTCGCCCAGGCGGTGCAGCGCTTTTTGTTCCTCCAACTGAGTAACCAGGTTGGAAATCATGCCGCCCGGCACCTGGTGATCAAAAACACGCATGTCGTTGATCCGGGTGAAGCCCCGTTCAAAGCCTCTTGCTTTCCTCAAGTTTTCAAAGTATCCGGCTATCTCGAAAAGTTCGTGGATATCCAGTTTGGTATCATAAGCAGAGCCCCGCAGGGCGCGAACGACAGTCTCGACAGGCGGCTGGGAAGCTCCAAAGGCCAGAGGCACTGAGGCGGTGTCAATTATATCCACACCCGCTTCAGCCGCTTTTAAGTAAGCGCCCACAGCCAATCCCCCAATGTAGTGGCTGTGCAATTGAAGAGGCAGGCTTAAGTTTTCCTTGAGCAATTTTACCAGGTCATACGCCTGGTAGGGCGCCAGAAGACCGGCCATGTCCTTGATACAAATGGAGTCCGCCCCCATTTCGACCAACTGCAGCGCCAGGTCGATATAATGACGCTTGTCGGTGTGCACCGGGCTCACTGTGTAGACAATGGCCGCCTGGACGTGCGCGCCCGCCTTTTTGGCAGAACGCATGGGGGTTTCCAGGTTGCGAATATCATTCAGGGCGTCAAAAATCCTTATGATATTGATGCCGTTCTCAACCGCCCTGGTGATAAAAGACTCAACCACGTCGTCCGGGTAAGGCCGGTACCCTACCAGCGATTGTCCGCGCAACAGCATTTGCAGAGGGGTTTTTCGAATATGTTTTTTTAATTGACGAAGCCTTTCCCAGGGGTCTTCGTTAAGATACCTCAAACAGACGTCAAACGTTGCGCCACCCCAGACTTCAAGGGAATGGTACCCGATATTGTCCAGTTTCTCTGCAATCGGCAGCATGTCTGCCGTGCGCATGCGGGTAGCCCAAAGACTCTGGTGAGCATCTCTTAAAGTCGTGTCAGTAACCTGTACGCGGCGTTTCACTGCCTTTCACTCCCCATCATCAACAATATAAAAAACCAGGCTGCCATTAACGTTAACAACCTGATTCAGCAGGTAATGATCACAAATGAACATTACCATCATTATAGTAAAAAACGGGGCATTTGGGAACCTCTTTACAGCAAGTATACAATATCATTTAGTTTTTGCTGATGACCGCGATTTTTTGCTGCTCCATGCCGGTGCTTCTGGATACCAGCTCTGTTATGGCCGCCACTTCACCGCTGCTGAGGCTGCCGGCGGCAACTATGGCTGTGGCCGTACTCTCGTCCACCATTACTGCGGCGTCGGCAAAACCCTTCGCTCTAATTAAATTTTCCAACTCGGACTCTTTTTCCATGCTGCGGCTGATGGCCATAAGGTGTTCCTGGGCTTTTTGCCTGGTTTCATCTGCTGTGCCGGCGTTATTAATAACCTCTCTCAGCCACTCTACCTGTTGCCCGCGGGTGCGGTCCCGCTCCAGGCGATAATCAATAAAAAAGTCCTGGCTTTGAGACGCTCCAATTTTTGACCCCAGATCATCAAGCTGCATATCGGACGCGGGCGTCTTCACGCTTCCTTCAATGATGACATTACCGGTATTTGGTGTGTTGACCTGGACGCCAGGCAAGGGCGGCGCTTCTATACCCAGCCCCCCGCGCAGGCCCATAAACAGGAGAGTAAGTCCGGCCAGGCCCAAAATTACCAGCAAAAAAAGCCGTTTCTTAACAATTACCGCTACCATCATTATCTCCTTTCCATGGGGAGGACCATGATTTTTTGAGGTTGAATACCCAGGGCTACCCTGGTGGCTTCAAAGAGTTTGGCTTTCACCCTCGCCTCGCCGGCCCCTTCGGCCACCACCAGCACACCAGCCACTTGCGGCGCTGTTTCACGCTCCACTACAGGCTGCTCACCACCGGATCCGCTCCGGTTCATTACCAGCTGGCTGCTGAAGGTGTCTTCCGTTGTTAGACGCGTGCCACCGGCCTGTTCCCGCTCCTGGGTTGTTTTCTTGCCGGTTGTTGTATTTACGGCATACTCCTCCCTGGTAGAACCGGACAGCCGCACTGACGCCTCCACCCGGCCGGCTCCTTCCACCTGACGGAGCATTTCGCATAGTTTTTTACTGATTTTTTCTTCTTCAGCCGACATGCCGTTTCCGGCTTGTTCAGATGTGGTCGCGACAGGCAGTTCGGACCGATCTGCGGTTTTCTCTGCCGGTTTTTCCCGGCCGGTTCCCGAGAACAGCAACATTACAATACCCAGAGCTGCCAGTCCGGCCAGCCACAGGTTGCGCCTGAACAGGTCCTTGGCCGGGAAACCATTGTTTCCCTGTCCCCCCAGTCCCAAAAAATCAAAGAATCTTTTCATGCTCTCACCTCCTCACATCATGGGCGCAAATTAATTTAAAAAACAGCTAAATTTATCTTGATGCAGGTGCGAATTCATTCGCACAAGACCCTGAAGAAATACAGTATAAATCCCTTAAACTGCTTCGCAGTGCAAGTGCGATTGAAAATCGCACCCACATGAAAACCCGCTTTGATCATAACAATGTGGACGCATATTTTCATCTCTGCTGGCGCCGTAACAGCAGCATGGGTGTCTCATTGATACTTTACTTTGACCTGTTCCGGTGAAAGGTTATAAAAATTGGCCAGTGTCGCAACCAGGCCTGCGACAGCCTCCTCCGGCGGCCGTTCTCCTGCCCTCTCCCATCCATCCGGCGCTGCAGGGTCTAGCTTTACCGATACCGGCTCAACCTCCTTGATGACCGATCCTTTCGCTTGGAGGTCTGCGCTTTCCGTTTTTGGACCCACGGTCAAAACCATTTCACTTAACTGTCCGTACCCTGGTTTGTTCTGTTCGGTCTGGACTTTAACCTCTACACCCAGAAGAGAGACCTTATTATTGGCGCGGGCCAGAGCCATTGCCTGGCGGGCTATACCGTTTTTGTACTCCTCCAGCGCTTTTTGCTGCTGGTCTTCGGTAAGCCTCTTCCCGTTCTCCATAATTTCCGTAAACTTACCCTGGTCGCCCTGCGTCGTCAGAGCAGGGAAATCACCGGCATAATCCCAGTGAATCAAGTTACCCACAGCCTGTACCACCGCAACGATAATCAGCAAGCCCATGACCATCTTGACATATTTCCTCATCTCACCGGCAGGTAGAAACATATCCAGTAAGACTGCCAGGATGATTATTACGATGAGGTTTTGGACCAAGCTGCGTATAATTTCCACGGCGCCACCCCTTACCTCAACATCACGGTAATATTACCGACCCCGACAACTATTGTTATGGTGAAAAAGAACAAGAGGCCCACCGTGGCCACCGCGGCAAAAACCAGAAAGAGGTTGTTGCCCAGTCCATTCAAACAGTCCACCATTTGACCATCGTTAATGGGCTGAATGAGCGCGCCGGCCAGCTTGTAGATAAAAGCCAACGTGACGATCTTCAAAAGAGGAACCACCAGCATCGTCAATATCACCGCCACACCGGCTATCCCCACCGCGTTTTTTATCAATAAAGAAGAACTGACCACCGCCTCCAGGGCATCGGAGAGCATCCCGCCCACCACAGGAACAAAGGCGTCAACGCTGTATTTGGCAGTCCTGAAGGTAACCGAGTCCCCCACCGCACCGGCCACACCCTGAATGGCCAGCACACCGAGAAAAATAGTTGAGAAAACCCCGGTTAAACCCATGGCAATACTTTTTAGCAGGTCGGCCAGGCTGGAAACTTTTAAGCGGTCCGACAGGTTGCCGACCAAGCCCAATACGGCCACGAAAAAGAGCAGCGGCAGGATCACGTTTTTGATCAATGTTCCAAATATATCCAGCGTGACCAGGATTACCGGACTGAAGACAGCTGCTGAGGCTATCCCTCCCACTGCTACCAGCAAGGTCAGTAAAACCGGGGTCAAGGCCTGCATAAAAATAACCATCGTGTTAACCACTTCCCTGCCTGCGTTGACCGCCAGTGAAAATGACCCTATGGCGATGGTTATCAGCACCAGGTAAGATACGGAGTTGGCCAACTGCGCGGCGCTGCTTTTTTCGAAAGAAGACATCAAATTCTGCAGTACGGCGCAGATAACCGCCAGCATCACCAGTTTCCCAAGCAGATCGAGGTTGGCGACCACTTCTTTAAAAAGCTGTCGGAGCAAATTTGCCAGGATTTCTGCCGGCTTCCAATGGATCTCCCCCTTAGCCAGCTTGGTGACCATTTCCCCGAAATTCAACTCGGGAACGGAGCCCTTGACCTCCTTGTCCAACTGGTCAATATACTGCTGCACGGAGAAAAGGTCCAGGGGTGATTCCTGCTGATTTGAGTCAGCTGGATTGACCTGGCTTGCCAGGGCTGAGGCCGGGAAAAACATAAGCAAAAAAACTGCCAGTGCAAGATATGTTTTGGTCACCTGCCACACCGCCCTCACCATAGGAGTTTTAGCAGTGATTGTAGAACGGCCACCACAATCGGGACTGCCAGCACCATAATCAGAACCTTGGCGGCAAATTCAATCTTGGAGGCCACCGCCCCTTCACCTGCATCGCGGCAGATTTGCGAACCGAATTCAGCAATGTAGGCAATCCCGACTATTTTCAGGATGGTACCCAGGTAAACCATGCTGATGCCGGCGCGTTCCGACAATTCCTTGACGACCTCAATGATCGAGCCGATTTTTCCCAGTACCAGGAGAAAAATGATCGCGCCCGCAGCGACACTCAACAGTACCGCCAAATCCGGCCGCTGGCTTTTAACTACAACAATGAGCACGGTGGCCGTCAAACCCAGAGCCACAATCTGAAGCACATCCATCGCATATAGACCTCATCGAAGTTTAATTTAAAAGAGCCTGAACACCGATTTCACCTGGTCAAATAAATTGGCAAGAAGCTGTATCACCCAAATGAAGACAATAGCCAGCCCGGCCAGGGTAACGATCTGGCCTTGCTCTTCCTTACCTGCATGCTTGAGTATGGTGTTTAAAACGGAAACCAGAATGCCCACTCCGGCTATTTTAAAAATCAAATCAATACTGCTGCCCATATTTACCCCCTCTTTACAATCAGTAAGCCACTAAAACAAAAACCAGCCCGCCCAAAAAACCGAGATAACTCCACATTTTAACGTTTCGTGAAGCATCTTCTTCCGCATTGGCCGCTTCCTGCGCGACCTGCTCCATAGCCAGGCGCAGGTGTTTAACCTGGTCTGCGCAGTCGGACCTGCCGAGTGACCTGCCCAAACCGATCAAAATTGAATGATCACTGGGCTTTAAAGCAGAAGCCGGATAATATTTTGCCAGGGCTTTTTCCCAGGCTTCCGCGGCGCTGACTCCGGACATGGCCGCAAGCTCCACTCCGGCCTGCTTGAAGAGCGGCCCCACCAACTGGTCACAGCGGGACGCCACAGTATCAAGAGCTTCCGGCAAACGGGTGGCCCCATACATGATCTCGGTCTCCAGCATTTGCAGCGCAGAGCGCAGGGCGCGCAGTTCTCTGGGACGCCTGGCATAGCTGCCGGCCACGGCCAGACCACTCAAGCCGCTGGCCGCTATAACCATGGCAGCCCCAAAAAATTTCAACATTTTCTCACCCCCAGCGAGCGCATGCTCCTGCCGTCGATAATATCTTCTATAGTACCCACCCCCCGCGAGCGTCCCAGGATAACAAACCGTTCGATCATTTTGGCGTGAATGAGCCTGGTCATAACGGGTCTCTCGGCCAGGTCGGCAGGCGAGACGCCGTGAGCCGTAATAAGGATTTTCACACCGGCGTTTAAGACCTCTTCCAAAGCATCCACATCCTCCCTGCGGCCAATTTCATCAGCCGCGATAACACCCGGCGACATCGAGCGAAGCAGCATCATCATGCCTTCCGCTTTGGGACAGCCGTCCAAAACATCGGTCCTGATCCCAACATCCTTTTGGGGGACACCTTTGTAACAGCCGGCAATTTCCGAGCGCTCGTCCACCAGTCCAACATTTAGCCCCGTAAACCTCATTGCAGGAATACCATTGCTGATCTGTCTGACCAGGTCTCTCAAGATGGTTGTTTTACCACAGCCGGGCGGTGACATCAGAAGAGTGTGATAGATGCTGCGCCTGTTTCGATCTATAATGTGGGGAAGCACATGCTCGCCGGCGCCGTGAATTTCCCGTGAAATACGGATATTGCAGCCGGTCAGGTACTTCAAAGTCCTGATTTTCCCGCCATCCAGGACCGCCTTACCGGTTATACCCACGCGATGGCCGCCAGGCAGAGTGATAAAGCCGTTTCTTAGTTCCTCGTCCAGAGCATAAAGGGACGAGCCGCTTAAAAGCTGAATGACCCGGTCCATGTCGGCCGGCGTTGCCCGGTAAGCCTCCGACGCCCGGCCGGTCAAGCCTCCGTCTGCTTTTATAAATGTGTCGGTGGAGGATATTCCTAATACCAGCGGCCTTCCCTGCCTGATACGGATTTCCTCAACCTGTTCTTTAACCTGAGCCGGCACGGCCGCCACCATGTCGCGTATGTTGGCCGGCAGGACCGGCAGTATTGCGTTAACCGGATTATCTTTAACGCATTCCAACACATTAAGCGGAAGCCCGGCTGCTTTCATGGTTTGTCCCCCTTGCCTATCCTGAAAATGCAGGTGCGAACTCATTCGCACAAATGTTACATTAGACCCAACAAGTCCGGCGTTAACGCGCCGTGCGCACCTGCATATTTTCATGCTGCGTGGCGACGCGATAGCAGCGTGGGTAACTACTCTATAAATATTGTACAAGCCGGTAAGATATTCCATGAGATTGCCTTGTCCGTATGATAATGTATCTTTTGCCATTTGCCTTTGGCGCACACCAAAGAAACTTCTAGGGTATACCATAATATAGGATATACAAACGTTTAGGACTGGCCGGTGCATAGTTGACGAAATAGCCTGTGTTGATAATTTCGCAGGATGAATTCGTCGTAGAGCGTAGGACATTGGTCGTAATTTAAAGTAAGTGGCGATGTTTGCCCGTGCGGTGAGAGAAAGCATTATTATCAGAGATTGAGGTGAGTTTATTATGGCAGCCAGTTATAATAAAATGGCTGATATAAAGGGCCCATATGAAAAATGGTTAAGTTTTCTCCGGAGGCCGGAAGGCCGTATGAAGCAGGAGAACACACGTGTTGTTGTGCCTATCCAGACTAACTGCAAGGGACCCCAACCGGTTACCCATCGTTATAATGCGCGCAAGAGTTCCCTGATGAATCCTTATATCTTGTTTTTGGTTTTAATCCTGCTGTTATTGGCGTTCAATAAAGACACAGATCGCAGAGGTCATCTGGGGGTTGTCAAAAAGTAAACTTTAACCAAATAAAAAGGTTGAGGAACCGCTGTTAATGTGGTCCCTCAACCTTTTTATAATTGTTGTTATTCTAACCCGCTATATGTCCTCTTCCACCGAGGGCTTGCCGTCCCCTGACACGCGCCCTATGAACATCTCCGGTTGATTCTGCGGATGGCTGGTGTCGCCGTCGTCGTCATTTACAAAAACAACCTCGTCGCAGTTGGGGCAGGTCACTTCCACAATATCGTCGTCCTCAAGTATATCTGAGTCAAAGCACACTGTCTCGCCGCACTTGGGGCAATCGACTTCCAAGTATTCACCCTCATTGCAGGTGTTATCCTCGTAATAGTCGTCTTCCAGGTGATAGAGGTCCTCGTCAATGCTTTCAATATAATCTTCCAGCTGCTCCTGGCCTTGCTCCAGACCTCCCACGGTCTCCGCGAACTCATCAAGGACTTCAATGATCCCCTTCAGCAGTTTGCCTTCTTTACTATTCTGGCTCAAGTCAAGGCCGGCTGACATGCCCTGCAGGTATGCCACTTTGGCTTTAAGCTCGCCCATGGAGTATACCCCCTTTGGTATAATTGTTGTGGCTAATTTTGGCTTTCTTAGTATGTCTCGTTTCAGGGGGTTTTAAACATAGTTGAAGCTTTAGGCGCGCTTAATATAATTGCCGGTCCTCGTATCTATCTGCAGCTTGTCCCCGACGTTGATAAAGAAAGGCACCTGGACAATCGTACCCGTTTCCAGTGTGGCCGGCTTGGAGCCGCCGGACGCGGTATCCCCTTTAATGCCCGGGGCGGTGTCAACGACCTCCAACTCCACGAAGTTGGGAAGCTCAACACCGATTGATTTTCCCTGAAAGGTCAGGACCTGAATGATCATGTTCTCTTTGAGATACTTGACGGCGTCCCCCAGCTGTTCGGAAGTCATAGCTGTCTGATCGTAGGATTCCATGTCCATAAAATTATAGTCCTTGCCGTCGTTGTATAAATACTGGACTTCGCGTTTTTCAATCCTGGCTTTGGGTAGTTTTTCACCGGCGTTGAAGGTCTTCTCTATGACGGCGCCGGTCCTGACGTTGCGCAGTTTTGAGCGGACAAAGGCAGCCCCTTTACCGGGCTTGACGTGCTGAAATTCAATAATCTGAAAAACGTCGCCCTCCATCTCTATAGTTTGCCCGGTTCTAAAATCGTTTGTTGAAATCATCCCTTAGCCTCCAATATGTATATTTTTGATTATAATGACAACAATCTATCTTTAGGTGATCTGGTGAGAACCCGGCGCCCGCCATTTTCAACCAGGACGGTATCCTCTATCCTTATCCCCCCCCAGCCCGGCAGGTAAATGCCCGGTTCAACGGTCACTGCCATCCCCGCCTGCAATACGGTGTCGTCTTTGGCAGACAGCCTGGGACCTTCGTGGATATTCAGTCCCAAACCATGCCCCGTACCGTGCCCGAAATAATCACCGTAACCGTTTTTCTTAATAATATCACGTGCCGCCCGGTCAACTTCCGATGTCCGGACACCGGCCTTAACAGCAGCTATGGCGCTCATTTGCGCCTCCAGGACAATGTTATAAATATCCTCCTGCCGGGGCGTGCCCTGTCCCACTGCCACCGTCCTGGTGATATCGGAATGATAGCCCCGGTACACCGCTCCAAAATCAAGCGTAACCAGGTCTCCTGCTTCAATTATTTTAGCTGACGCCACACCGTGCGGCAGCGCCGAGCGGGTGCCCGAAGCCACAATTGTGGCGAACCCAATCCCGTCAGCGCCCAAGCGTCTGATTAAGAACTCCAGTTCCAGGGCTATCTCAACCTCGGAAACCCCGGGCCTGATGATGGCGGTTATCCGGGCAAAAGCCCGGTCGGCAATACGGACCGCCTCCTCAATACAGCGCAACTCGTAGGCATCCTTATGCAGCCTGAGCCCTTCAACCACGCCGCTAACGGGCTTTAACTCAACGCTCGTCAGAACTTGCCGCAGGGCTTGAAACTGGGCATAGGTCAGGTTGTCGCCCTCGCAGCCCAATTGCGAGACATGGTCTTTCCGGCAAAGCCCGGCGAGCGCCTCAATACCGTTTCCCGGCGCTTCAATGATTTCGAAACCGGGACATTCCTGGGAGGCCTGGCTGGTATAGCGGAAGTCGGTAATCAAATAGGAGTTGTTCCGGCACAACAGCAGGGCGCCGCTGGTCCCGGAAAAACCGCTTAGATAGTACCGGTTTTCCGGAGCGGTCACATAAAATGCATCCACCCCGTTAACGTCAAATAACCCCTGCAGCCTCTTAACACGTTCCTGCAAGGTCTTCACCCCCCATGCCTGCCAACGCGACCGCCGCCCTCAGCGCCGCGAGATAGCCGGCAACGCCCAGCCCGCTTATTTGTCCGGCGGCAACCGGGGCAATAACTGAGTGCCTGCGAAAATCTTCACGGGCGTGGATATTGGAAAGGTGAACTTCAATAACAGGTATCCCGATGGCGGCCACGGCATCCCGCAGGGCAATGCTGTAATGGGTGTAGGCGCCGGGGTTAAAAACAACCGCTTGCGAATCCACGGCAGCCTGGTGCAGCAGGTCGACCAATTCCCCTTCGTGGTTAGACTGGCGGCAGGTGATTGTTACCCCCAGCCCGGCTGCCAGGTCCGCCAATTTTTCATTAATTTGTTCCAGACTTAGTACGCCATAGACGGAAGGCTCGCGCCGGCCCAGTAAATTCATGTTGGGACCGTGCAGGATTAATATATGCAAATTAAACACCTCAAGACCGACTGTTGACATTTTACCATAATTAGCTTGTTGATTCCAACCACTTCATTGCCCGCTTATTGTAATCTCCGCAACCCTCAACGTTGGTGAACCCCTGCCGCCGAAAAACTTCAGGTCGCTGCCGACACCGTCCACATTGGCCAAAAAATCAATTATGTTGCCTCCTATGGCCATACCCCGCACCGGTCTGGTCAATTCACCGTTTTCGATTAATAGCCCGGCTACTCCCACTGAAAAATCCCCCGATATGGGGTTGGCCGTATGCATGCCCATCACTTCAGTCACGTAAATGCCGCTCTTGATTTCCGAGAGCAGCTTTTCAACCGGTTCTGTTCCGGCCTCGAAAAAGAAATTGGTGATCCCCACCTCAGGAGTTCCCTTGAATGAATTGCGCACCCCGTTGCCGGTTGACTGCACACCGTCCTTGGCAGCCGTATAGGTATTGTATAGGTACCCCTTTAGAACACCTTTTTCAATCAGTACCGTCCTTGATGTAGCCACTCCTTCCCCGTCAAAGGGAGCGGATGCGATCCCCCCGGGCAGCGCTCCATCGTCTATAGTCGTGATTTTGCTTGAAGCCACCCGTTCGCCCAGCTTCCCGGCAAAAAGAGAACGGCCTTTCTGGACAGCCTCACCGGTCAGGGCCGGCGCAATTAACCCGAGAAAACCGGTGGCGACATAAGGATCCAGGACAACCGCCGCACGGCGCGTGGTAACCGGCGCGGCCCCGAGCATCCTGACCGCCCGCCGGGCCGCCTCACGGCCCACTTCTTCCGGTTTTAAACGGTCAAACCTCAGAGTGTAATCCAGGGCAAACCCGGTCTGGCTGTCGTCCCCCTCAACGGCGGCCAGTGCCAGGTATACGCCGCAGAAAGCGCCACGGTAACTGAGCTCCGTACCATGACTGTTGACGATGGTGACCAGGGCCTCGCCATCCTGGTAGGTCGAGCTTTCAATAACCTTGACTCGCCGGTCGAAAGTTCGGGCCGCATCCTCCATTGACCGGGCCAGATCTATTTTTTGCTCAACTGAGGCTTTTTTGATGCCGGGATCGTAAATATCCATTTTTTCATAGGCTTTCCCCGGTTTGGGCAGGCGCTGGAATGGATCTTCGGAAAGATTCATGCAGTTCACTAGAGCCTGGCCGGCCGCTTCATCCACCCCTGCCGGACTGAGATCTGAGGTAAAGGAAAATCCGGTTTTTCCCTCACGAATTACCCGTACACCCAGACCGCTGTCCTCGGCCAGCTTCATTGTCTCGACACGTCCACCCCTGACCTCTATATTAAGCTCTTTGGCTTTACAAATATAAGCTTCAGCCGCCTCGGCGCCCTGTTGTTCGGCTTTGGCCACTGCTGCCCGTGCTGTACTGATAAAAGCGACCGCTTCCCTTTCCACGTTTGACAGCTCCTTTTGTTAAAATACTGCTGCTCAAGAAATATGCATAGTATTATATAGTGTGTTCGTAAAAATCGTTTACCATGCTGCACCTAAGTTTAATTCAATATTAGTTAAAATATTCCTGTTGTGAGCCACTAAAAAACTGCCTTTGAGGCAGTCTTTTAGTGTACAAACATTGGTGTTGTAAGGGCGAAAAGGTTTCTTGCCGATATCGGCGCCAGGTCCTGTACGGAAGCTTCTATTATCAGATTCGGATCAAGGAGCGCCAGTATTGCCACTCTCTCCCCGCTAGCCTGGTTTGTATAGAAGCCGATGATACAAAACTGCATGTCCTCTCCGTATATTTTCCTGGTAACGATGTCCCCGATTTTCATCTCTATACCCCCTGTGAAACCGGCGCAAGCAGTGGTCTATCCTGGTGAGAACTATTTTTCCTTATAACATATGCCCTTTTTAAAAGAGTTGTGTATGAAAACCAACGGTTAGAATACCAATACATGGGAATTTCAGGCATTAAAAAAAGCTGCCCTTTTCAGGCAGCTTCAATGCTTGACGTCACGTTCCGCCAGTTTGGCAATCATTTTAGCCAGGGATCTTTTTTCATCCTCTCCACCCGCTTCCCAGAGCTCTTTTAAAAGCCGCTGCTCCCGGTTGGCGGGGTCGAAGTTGTTTGCGAAGAAGTTCCCCAGGCGGTAAGCTATCTTGTTAATCGTTTGGTCCGACAAACCTACAAATTCGGCGGTATTCACCGCCTGGCCCAGGGTCTTCTTCCAGTCATGCCAGGACGTTTCGATTTCCACGAAGATCACCTCATTGATATTGTTGCCTTGGTCAAACCGTTATATGCAAAACCCTTTGCTAGGCCTACCCTTTATATCCTCCTGATTTTGCCGTTTGCCGACCCGGTGGCAGTGCCGCCGACAATCAGCTGCTTAATGGCAATGGTCGGCTGGGCGTCACTGACCGGCACGCCCTGGCCGTCCTTGCCGCAGGTGCCGATGGTGAAACCCAGGTCGCTCCCAACCATTTCAACTATGCGGAGTACCTCCGGCCCGTTTCCGGTCAGAGTCGCGCCGCGCACCATGGGCCCCGTCTCACCGTCTTTAATGAGATAACCCTCCGCCACGTCAAAAACAAAATCCCCGGTGGTGGTGTTGACCTGACCTCCCCCCATCTTCTTGACCAGCAAGCCGGTCCCCGTTTCCCTGATGATCTTCGCCGGGTCGGTTTTGCCGGGCGCGATAAAGGTATTGCCCATGCGGGGAATGGGTTTATGCTGGTAGGACTCGCGGCGGCCGTGCCCGTTCGACCTGACGCCGTCCTTGGCGGCTGTAAGGCGGTCGTACATATAGTCGCTAAGCACACCATTTTCAATCAAGTTGACCTTACGGGAGGGGATCCCCTCGTCGTCAAACCGGTAGGAACCGTAACGTACGTCCAGGGTCGGGTCCTCGACCACACTCACCTCTTCGGCTGCCACAGCCTGCCCCTTCTTATTGGCGTATACAGAAAGGCCTTTCTGCACCAGATCGGCTTCAAGGCCATGGCCGCAGGCCTCGTGGACCATGGTGCCGCCGGCTTCCCCGGCTATAACCACAGGCATCCGTCCTGCCGGAGCCGGTTGCGCCTCCAGCATGTTAACCGCCTGCCTGGCGGCGGCCTCACCTACCAGCGCCGGTTGTTCACTTGCGAAAAGCTCAAAACCAGACAGGCTCCCCACAGCTTCGTAACCCGTCTGCATGGCTGCTCCTGACGCCGCTATCGCCTGGACCACCAGGCGGGTACGGATGCGCTCGTCTTCAACATAATCCCCTTCGCTGTTGGCGATGGTCACCTGCTGGACCACGTCACCGTAGCCGACAATAACCTGTTTAATGCGCGCCGGATCCACAGCCCGGGCAACCTGGTCGGCAGCTTCCACCACCGCCGCCTTCCGTTCCGTGCTAACGTCCCCGGGGCGCTCTTTAAAGTTAAATTCAACTAAAGGCTGGACTTCGGTGAAATCAAGATTAATGTTATTCTTGCCGCCGGCAGCGGCGTGGCTCACGATCCCGGCCACATTCAGCAAGCCCTCGCGGGAAAGGTCATTGGTGTAGGCATAAGCAGTAGCTTCCCCGGATATTACCCTGACCCCGGCGCCTATATCAACACCGGTTTGAATCTTCTCAATCCTGCCGGCTTCACAGCGGATAGCAGTGGTCTTTTTGTGTTCAAAAAAAATGTCTCCAAAATCTCCACCTTTTTGCAGCGCCTGCTCAAGTACTTCCTTCAGCAACTGTTTATCAACCAGGTCCATCACCCTCTTTTTATCTTCTGCCTGCATATATTTTACCAATTACAATGTAATTTTATAGTATGTTATTCAAATAAAAAAGGGACGAATGGTTAGAAGATTTTCTTCTAAGCGGTTGTAAGGCGTAATACATGATTCTTCCACGGCGTCATAACTTAGTATTTAAACAGGTAATTGGAAAGAAAACAGGTTGTTATCGAACTTCGATGGAGTTGGCTTTCACGTTCAGGTGGGCCTTGACGTCCATAATCTGGGTAAGCAGTTCCCGCGTTACTAATGTCCTGTCGTTGACTATTTTAGGCGGAGATGTTAATACAATCGGGGTTCCGTTTTTGAAGCCGGAGTAATTGTCGACCCATAATTTCACTTCCAGTCCGGGCTTGCTGATAATCAACTCCCGCTCGCTGTCAACATACTGCACCGAGGCCCCGGTCGCTTCCGCGACGGCCCGCAAGGGGACCAGGACTTTTGATCCTTCAACAACAGGCGAAACGTCGGTATAGACCTGCGTTCCGTTGACCACCAGTGAGTAATTCGAAGTCACGGCTACAGCAGGCGCCGCCAAAAGCAAGCACAGCGCCACAGTGACCCAAAGCGACTTAAACAAAACAACAACCCCCTGTTTCGTTATGATATATTTTCAATTTACCTCCTGGCTGCACGCCACGCTCAAGAAGAGGATAAAATCAGCGCAATGCGGGCGATTTAAACACGCTGTGGAGCAGTTTAAGAGGTTTATACGAATCTTCCTTACATATACTGCATTTTCATCTACGTATGAATTCCAAAACAATATTTTGGGGTTACGCGCTCCGTATATATATAGTTCCACACACCGCTATCGCGGCGCCGCGTATCATGAAAAAATCAGGCGATGCAGGTGCCATTTCAATCGCACACGGCGCGCCGGCGCCGGGCTTGTGCGGCAAATGGATCTTCTCTGCGAATGAGTTCGCGCCTGCATTTTTGGGATTCGCTCTGTGGGCTGAACATCTGTACAGTTATTTTCTAGGAAAGGAAGCAAAAGAACCGTCCCCCTGCTTCCGTAGGTGTCCATGCCGCCGGCGGCAGCACTGACATTAGTTCTCTTCGCCTTCGGGCGGGGTCTCAAGTTCCACGGTCCCGCTGCTGCCGGGCAGGGCGTTATTGCTGTTGGTGATGCCCTGGTTCAGCAACTGCTGCACAAAAGTCTTGAGGAAATCCTCCCCGCTGGTCATAGGGGCTTCAGACGCCTTAGCAGGCGCTTCAATGTCCGGGGAAGGTGATGCGCCGCCCGGCGTCTGGAAGGCATTTTGCCGTCCCGTGAGCCATCCGGCCTCCTGTTCCAGCCGGAGCCGCTCTTCCGGCGCCGTGCTGGAATATATAACCAGGTCGAACGCCGCAGTGACCCTGCCGTTCTGGTCTGAGCCCGGCGTGGCCGGTAATTGTTCCTTGACAAAGTTTTGCACGGCAGACGCTGTCGACGTCGTCTCTTTTTCCGGTTGTATTTTCAGCGATCTCAGGTCCGACAGGTTGGGCAGGCCTTCCATTTTCTGAATAAAGCTGACTACATTGGGATAGTCTCCGCTGACCTCAAACTTGACCGGCAGTTCCAGATGGGCGCCTTTGTTAATGATATCAGAGGGTATGAAAGAATTGATCCGGACATTGGTTCTCATGGCTTCCAGACCGATATGCGCCACTGCCAAACCGTCGGTCATCTGGTTATTGAATAATGGTTTGACCTCGTTGAGCTTTTCGGTTGCTTTGGCGGCCAATTCCGACTCGGCCTTCTCGGAAGACAAAATGTTTTCGGCAACCTTGGCCTTAGTTTCTAATTCAGTCAATCGGTCCCTGTTTTCAGAAAAGGCATCATATTGAGGAATCAATATAAAGTTAAATAAAAGAAAAATGACAATACAGGCTCCCAGGGTGGCTAGAAGAATTTTTTCACGGGGTTGAAGCTTCTGCCACACTAGCGTCCACCCTCCTTCAGTTCCGCAGTCAGCTTGAATTTGAAACACTCTTCTTTTTCATCCCATTGCAACTCGTTGAGAAAGACATTTGAAAAGTAAGGCATGCGGTAAAGGTTATTCATAAAGAAGCCGATGGATGGGACGGAGCGTGCATAGCCCACAATGATCAGTGTATTGGGCAGCGGGAGTGAATCAACTCCATTTTTCTCGGTGGCAGACTGGGTTGCCGTGACCGGTTGTCCCTGCGCGTAGCCGCTTGATTCGTTACCGGACGGCTGGCCGGGTTGCCCATCCTTGCCGGCGTTCTTTGGCGCCACATAAGATATATCTACATTCCCCAGCCACAGGTCGACCGGCATATTGTAGCTAATATCTTCCAGCAGCGGAAACCGGGACTGCCTGGCGTTGAGCAGTTCCTTAAATACTCTCGTGCTCTCCTCGTTCTTGATCCCCTCGACCTTTTTTACAGTAGCCGAGATCTGGCTGAGGTATCTTTCCGTATCGCTTATTTCCTTTTGGGTCAGGTAACCCATGAATAGAAAGGCGCCGTAGCCAAATAGAAGCAGTATCACCATGATGGTAACGGTAACCCGCCTGACCAGTCCTTTAACATCGATACTTAAATCTCTCTGCAGTTCAGCGGGTAGAAGGTTGATCTTGTACATTACTCAACCACCTCTCGCAGCGCAGAACCCAGCGCTACCGCGTAAGCCTGGTCGAAAGCCTCCGGCGAGGTCTCGTCAACCGGCTGGCCGGATAGTCCGGGATCCCCGAATTCTACCGGAACCTCCATCGCATCGGCCATAAATTCGCGGAAACCGGCCAATTTAACGGCGCCGCCGCTGAGCACGAACCTTTCAATTGGCGCGGCGCCCTCCTGAGAGGCGTAGAAGTCGATGGAGCGCCGGATTTCGCGTACCAGTTCCGACAGCCCGTCCCGCAGGGAAAAGTCCATCTGCATAGCTTCCTCCGAGGTCGCGGCGGCTTCCTCGGAGCTGAGCAGCCTGCCCCTTTCCTCTTTCATCTGCGAGGCCTGTCCGAGCTCGTAACCGTAGTATTCCGCCAGGGATTGCGTGAGCAAATTACCGCCTACCGGAAGTGTCCTGGTGAATTCAAGCAAGCCGTCACGCACCACCAGGAATTGGGTGGACGACGCGCCGATGTCCATGACGCCCAAGGTACCCTTGCTACCGGAGCCTGGTTTTAGCCCGCAGAATACTCTCCACAAGCTGAGGACCTGGAGGTCGATGGCCGCCACGGTCAGGTCGGCCCTGGCAAAAACTCTGTAAAAATCATATATGTAGGAGGTTGGTACGGCAGCTGCCAGGAGGTGCAAGGTTTTCTGCCCGTTTACCCCCGTCACGCCCAGCTTAAGATGCCTGATTGTAAGCTCATCAGCAGGGACAGGGATCAATTTCTCGACCTCAAAGCGTACGGCGGTTTCCAGTTCCTTGTCAGGCATTACCGGCAACTTGATATGCCTGGTCACAACCTTGTCTCCGCTGATGGTGGTTATGACTTCTCTCAACTGCAAGCCTGATGTCAGGACCAGCTCGTTCAGGGCGTTGACGAGCACCTCCTCGTCAGCCAGGTCGTCCAGAGTATCCGGAGGGGTGGGTAATTTCCCGAAAGCCGTAACTACAGGGCTACCGTCAGCGGTGCTGATTTCCACCAACTTGATTTCGCTGGCGCCGATATCAACAGCGGCAAACTGGTTTTTTTTCGGGGCATATTTTCGTAGAAGGCCCTTCAGGCTCGACTTGCTTTTTCCTTTACTGCCTGTGGTCTTCGCGGAGGTCCCTCCGTCTTTAGCCCCTTTATTTTTTATGCCGTTCATACCGAACACCCTTCAAGAATGTAGATTAAAACACCGGGTTGGCTTCCTTCCAGGATTTCACTTTCACAGCAGCTGCCAGCCCGTCCGGTTGGTTCCGATACAGATCGTTATCGTATCTCACCACCGTCTTGTTTCCAAGCTTAACACTATCGCAGATAATACTTCCGTAGAAAAGCTCTGTATTGAGATCAATCAGGTAGGGAGAAAAAAGATGCGCGTAGGTCGTTTTATTATTTGAACTTATGCCCACCCCATCAACCTGGCCCAGCGCAATAATGACCAGGCATGAATCTTCGTTCGCCCGGATCAGGTCGCCGCTAATGGTCACCTTGCCTTGTACCACGATCACCCCTCTCCCGGAGTAATTGCCGGATATATCGAGATCCCCGGGCGCGTAAGTAATACCATTGATGTCATAGGTACCGGAGAGAATACCTGATTCAATAGTCTGATTAGGGTTTTCAGAATACATATTTTTGTCTATTACCGGAAGAGAAGGAATATTCACCTCAAACGGCACTGCCTCACCTTTGTGAAGCGTCCCGGTAGAAGGTTTCTTATCATTCATGTAAAGTTCGCCGTTCTGGTATACGTCTCCGGTAATATCCACTGTGTTTTCGAGAATGATGTCCCCTATAGCGCTGACTTGTCCACCTGCAAAGCCTTTATCGATCCTAATATTCCCGCCTGCTTTTATTTGCGATATTACTTCAAGATTGCTTTCAATTAATACGTCTTGGCCTGAGATAATGCTGTAGGCGGTTATACCCTTTTTCACGTCGACAGTCCCTTCGGCGATTATGTTTCCACCGACAATATCGTTATTTTTGAAAGTCAACGTGCTTCTGCCAATAATATCACAGTAACACTCCACCTTATTCTCGAATTCCGTGGCCGAATTAACCCAAATCCCTTTGGCGAAAGTAATCCCGTCGCGCGCCTCTCCCGTGACGTTGATGGTACGAGTGGCTCCCTGGTAATCACCCCTGGACTCCAGGCAAAATGTCGTTGGGTCGTTCCCGGTCGATGTCCTGGTAACCTTAACACTGGTAATCCGCCCCCCGGCGTAGTCGAGGAATGTCTCGCCATTTTCCGCAAATACATAGTTGGTGTCCTTATTAGGTTCCAGGGCCTTCAACCATTCAAAGTCATTTTTTATATGGGCCAGGACTTTCTCAACACCAGCTTCAGCAATGTAAGAGGACTGCACCATTTTCTTTTGTTCAAACGAGCGTATATGGCTGCTGCTGGTACGGGTCAAGGCTGCCGCGCCAATCAGCATCAGCACCATGAGCACCATCATTACCAGGAACAAAGCCTGGCCCGATTCATTTTTCAACCTTTCCATCACAATGACCTCAGGCTTATTTTTCGAACCAATACAACAGGATTAACATTGCTGCCATATTTTTTTGCCGTCAGCGTTATTTTGACTTGCCTGACAGTTCCCGGAAAACCTGATGAAGTAGGGGTTATGGGCGCCCCGGCTCCATTGTAGTAAGTAAAACTGATGTCCTGAATGTCACTGGCCAGCGGCTGAGGGATATTGTACTCTTTTCTCATAAGCTGATAACCATCACGATAATAACGGATGGTTTTACCCTCCGCGTTAATAAAGTAAAGATTGCGGCTGTCGCTTGGCGACACTACCCCACCTGTTGTTCCGTCCGGTTTTCGGGCATACATCAGTTCCCGCCCCATCATGTCAAGGGAGAAACGCAGGCTGTCGTACATGTCAACCTTGTACTCCGCCTGACGCCAAAAGGTATAGCCGTTCGCAAAAATCCCCCATACTCCTAGAAAAAGGATGCTCATCAGCACCAGCGCAAGCATCAGCTCAATAAAAGTAAACCCCCGCTCATCCCGCAGGCTGACCAGTATCTTCACCGCATTGCGACCTCCGTCGTCAGGTCCAACTGTTTGGCTGCCCCCTCGTCATCGTAATAAACAGTAACAGTAATCGTTTTCGAATTTAATATGGAGGTGTCGTTTACCGTAATATAGTTTGGCGCAACAGTTACCTTGTAGCTAAGTCCCTGAAATTGGGCATAGTCGCTTTCAGTCGCAAAATCAGTGATAGCTACGCTGGTCACGTCATTAAAATTCTTTTTTTTAATTTCCTCAATTTTACTCTGGGCCAGTGAGAGGGCTTCGTTGTAGCGGTAAGTGTCGCTGTTCTGGCGGCCGGCCAGGACAAAACTGTTCAGCATGGTGACAAGCACCATTGACATGAGCAGAAGCGCCACCAACACTTCAAGCAGGGTCAGACCCTGCTCATTGTTAATAATTATTACTTTTTTCCGGGATAAGGGGCCTTCAAGATTACTGATACGTTTCACTGACTCTCACACGCCCCAATGTATCTATAACAACATCTTTGTATTTTTTTGTAGTTTTATCTTTTAATGTGATAGTCCCGCCAAACCCCTCAACTGTACCGTTATATCCGCCAAGCGGTCTACCTTTGACGGAAATGCGCATCTTGTAAAGCTTTTCAACCGGTATAAATGGAGCCCCTATAATTTCAACGCTGTTAGGAATCGTTACGCTCTTGATCACTGTGTTTTCGTTCTTAAGGTAGTAAGTACCTGAAGATAAATTCCACATAATTGAAAGAGCTGTACTCTGTGTCTTTATGGCGGACTGCTGAAGATCACGTATATCTGAAGCCATTTCCCTTGCCGAGATGTCGAGTTGATAAGCATCGAGAATTTTCTTGAAATTGGGCACAGTGAAAGCAACAGCAATGCTGATAATTAGCATTACTAGAACCATCTCTATGATGGTAAAGCCAAGATTATTTTGAACCATAGGTGTTTGCTTTTCAATAGGGGGCATACTCATCTCTTAAATAAGTTGTTATTAACATGATTCTCTTAATTGTCAGGACTTATAATCCTATATGAATTCAATAAAATTATTTGTAAGGCATTATACTTAACCCTGCCTTAATTTGCATCCTAATCAAAATAAATAATAGAACTTTAATCCATAGTTATTCGATAGAACTTCCTACGGTTGTAGGTGGCGCAACACCCTCCTCAGGATTTGCATCATTTTTAACAGTAATATTGTCACTATCGGAGCCTGAAGCATCATCCTTGTCAGAACCACAGGAATACAAAAGATAACCACTAGTACCAATTTTTAAATATTTGTAAGGAGTACCCCAAGCATCATTAAAAGTTGTAAAACCATTGTCAGTCAGCACTGTTTTGGCTGCAGCGGCATCTGCTGGAGATGTTCCATCTTCGTTCACTATTGGGTCACTAATGTAAATGTCTAATATTGTTTTCATGCTCTTTAATTCAGCAACTGCCCTCTTGTTTTTGGCCTTATCGCTTTGCTTGCTCATTACGGGAATGGCTATGGCTGCCAGGATACCAATGATAATTAGCACCACCATCAATTCAATAAGAGTAAAACCACGTTCGTTTCTTGCTATTTTCATTTATTTCACTTCCTTTTAATATAATTGTTATGTAGTACCTAGTTGCAACTGCTTTCTTAACCTTGCAGACCATTTACTTGGATTCTAGCGATAGTCGCCATTATGCCGGCAATAATCAAAACTCTTTTCATCCGCATTGGGCGAAGCGACGTTCGTCTTTGTTTCATTAACCACCTCCAAATCATGAATTCTCATGATTTCCATTGATGACCAGGCCGGCCACGCCGGCCGAAAACTATTTCACACTGTCCATTACAGTAAACATCGGCACCATAATCGAGATCAAAATAAACCCGACCACCACACCCATCCCCACCAGCAAAATCGGCTCGATCATGGAAGACAGGCGGGAGACCATAGCGTCCACTTCTTTTTCGTAAAAGTCGGCTACCTTTTCCAGCAGGGTGTCGACCGACCCTGTTTCCTCTCCTATCGACATCATCGTGCTGACCATCGGAGGAAATACCCGGCTCTTCATGAGCGGCTCGGCAAAACTCTGGCCCTCTTTGATGCTTCTTTCAGCCTCCTTGAGACCCATATTCACCGAGTGGTTGTCCACGATGTTTTTGACCACTTCCAGCGCCTGCAGGACCGGCACGCCGCTTTTCAACAGGGTGCTCAACGAGCGGCAAAAACGGGAGATGACGATTTTTTGGACCATCGGGCCCATTACCGGAAGCTTCAGGACAACCGAGTCTTTCATTTTCTTGCCCCGACCGCTCTTAACACCGGTCTTGTAGCCGAAAGCCAAAGCAACCACCAAAGTCAGAGCAATGTACCAGTAGTTTTTTAGAAAACCGCTGACACCCATAATTATTTTAGTAGTCACGGGCAGGGGCGCCTTCATGTCTATCAGCATTTTGGTCATGCTGGGCAACACGAAGATCAAAAGGGCCACTACCGCCAGCACCGCCACCACCAGCACCACTGTCGGGTAGGTCATGGCCGACTTGACCTTCTCCCTCATGTCGTGCTCTTTTTCAAAGTTTACAGCCAGCCTCTCCAGCACGTGTTCCAGGTCGCCGCCGACTTCCCCGGCCTCGACCATGCTGGTAAAGATACCGGGGAACACCCGGGGATAGGGTTTCATCGACTCGGTCAGAGACATGCCGCCTGCCAGGTTGCCGCCGACCTTTTTCATCGTGTCCTGCAGCGTCTTGTTATCGCACTGCTGGCTGATAATGCTTATTGTCTGCAGGAGAGGGACTCCCGCCTGCACCATGGTGGCAAACTGCCGGCACATTACAGCCAGGTCCCTGCTGCCGACTTTTTTCTGAAAGAGCTTGTCCAGCTTAATGCTGGTCCCGGCGAGAGGGGCTTCTTTAAGCTCCACAACAAAAAACCTGCGGTCCCTGAGCTGGGTGATGGCTTTGCTGCGGTTTTCGGCCTCGATCTTACCGGTGACCAGTTTGCCGGCCGGGTTGCGGGCTTTGTAGGCAAAGTTTTGTGTCATTTACTCCACCATTTTCTTATAATTTCCAGTTGATTGACTGATGAGCAAACGTTAACCGGCCGTATAAATAAGGATCCCCCTTCTGGCACAAGGCCCAAAAAGGGCCTTTACTCACCGAAGGAGCACCCGCTTTTAACAGTCCTTCTCTACTTCAGCAACCTGACAGTCGTAGCCTAGCGGCCTCAGACCCATGGTTTTGCGTCCCCGCCTTTCGACAGGTTTGCTGTTTTCGGTGGAAGGTTTATATATATTTTGGAATATTATACTATTTTGTTGTGATATGTCTATAATACAATTTTAAAGTAAAGAATGCAATATATCTTCTCACCAAATAAAAAATATTCCTTTCAGTTAAGCGCTTTAAGAGCGCCTCGGGATCGGCCGCCCGGGTCAACGCCTCCTCCCTGCTGATTAAGTGGCAGACACCCGGTATGGAGTAGGAAAAGTCCAACTCCCCCACCTGCTGGAATTTTTGGTACTGCTCCGGCGTCATAATCTCGCGGGCCATCCTGTCCGTATCTTCTGGAGACAGCGGGCCGGCAGGCGCACTTCCAAAGTCTAATTTCCCCTGCCATTCCGGCGCGGCCAACGGCAAAAGCGCCCCTGCAGACGCAGGGCCGGAGGCGCTTTAGTACGTCCGAGGCGCCCACCTTGAAGGCACAGGAAAGGATTTCATCACAGGTCATTTGAATAACCCCCTAATCTGAAAAAATGCAGCTACGAATTTATTCCCCATATGCAACATTAGGTACCAACCAAGTTAGTACTAATGTGCCATATGCGATCAAAATCGCACATTGCTGGTTTTCATCTTCTACTGCACCGAGTTAGCAATATGATTGTCTTAATTGTTTTCTGAATATGCGACCCTCATCACTTCCTCGATGGTGGTCAGCCCCCGTAGAGCTTTTTGGATACCGTCCATCCTCAGGGTAACCATGCCCTCGGCCTGGGCTTTTTGCTTGACTTCATCGGCAGAGGCTTTATTTAAAATGAGCGTGCGCAACCCGGTGGTCATAGGCAGGATCTCTACGATGGCCATGCGCCCCCGGTAACCGCTGTTCCGGCATTCATTGCAGCCTGCGCCCCGGTAAAGAGTCAGCGGCTGGTCGGGCCCGGCGCCTATAAACAGCCGTTCCGGGGAATCCGGTTCCGGTACATAGCTCTGGCGGCACCTCGGGCAAATTAGCCTGACCAGCCGCTGGGCAACCGCGCCCAGCACCGATGAGGCCACCAGGAACGGTTCTATATCCATGTCCACCAGTCGGGTGAAAGCGCCCGCGGCGTCGTTGGTATGCAGGGTGGAAAGGACCAGGTGTCCGGTGGTGGCTGCCTTGACGGCAATTTCCGCAGTTTCGCCGTCGCGGATTTCCCCGACCAGGATCACGTCCGGGTCCTGCCGCAGGATGGCCCGCAAACCGGTGGCGAAGGTCATCCTCGCCCTGGGATTGACCTGGGTCTGGTTGATCCCTTCCAGCATATACTCGACGGGATCTTCCACGGTAATGATATTCTTCTCGACGGTGTTTATTTCATTGAGCGCTGCGTAAAGAGTGGTTGTTTTCCCACTGCCCGTGGGTCCGGTAATCAGGAGCATCCCGTAAGAGCTTTTCAACGCGTTTCTGAATATACTGAGGCTTTTGGAGTCAAACCCGACGTTTTCCAGCTTATAGCTCTTCATGCTGCCTTTGCCCAAAAGTCTGGTGACTATTTTTTCCCCGTAGACGGTGGGAAGCGAGGATACTCTAAGGTCAAATTCCTGGCTGCCCAGCTTGAGCATGATCCTGCCGTCCTGCGGCGCCCGCTTTTCAGCGATGTCCATGCTGGCCATGATCTTGACCCTGGAGATCACAGCCGAACGAATTTTTTTGGGCAAAGTCATGATTTCCTGCAGCATCCCGTCAATCCTGTACCTTACCCGGACATGCTTCTCCGCCGGCTCAATGTGGATGTCACTGGCCTTCTGTTCAATGGCCTGGATGAAAATAGAGTTGATCAGGCGCACCACGGGCGCTTCGTCAAAAACCTCTTCCTCCAGGACGATCGCTTCAGACTCATGCTGTTCTGTGGTTAGTTCAAACTCGTCAAAGATCCTGTCAACTTCGGGGACACTGAAATGTTTGCGTATGGCCTCTTCAATGACATGCTGCTCCAGTCTTACAGGCTCGATTTTGCAGCCGGTCACAAGGCGCAGGTCATCGATAGCCAGGACATTGGCGGAGTCCGCCATAACCACGGTAAGAAGATTGCCTCCTTTGTTATAGGGCAGCAGCTTGTACTTACGGATCATGTGCTCGGGTACTAATTTAAAAAGTTCGGGGTCCAGGTTATCCAGATTGATTCTCTTGACCCCCAAAATCTCATTGATCGTATCTTTTGAAACCATGCCGAGCTTGCTTAAAATCTCACCCAGGAACTCACCAGTGCGGGACTGTACCCGCAGCGCTTCCCATAATTGCGCGTTGTTAATAAAACCCCTCTCAATCAGAAGCTCGCCAAGGGTTTTTTTTGCTTTTTTTGGGGCGTCTATCACAAGTAAGTCACCTCATGCTGATACGGACATTTTTGACAGTATTTCTAGAAAGATATCGTTTTTCCTCTTAAATGTTAATATGTTAATACTCCTCCGTGAATCTGGCAATCAACTGCCGCCATTGATATAAAAACCCAATCAATCACAATTGAGTTGGGTGAATGAATTCGCACCCACATTTTAGAGAAAGCCCGGAACGTTATTTTCAGTTATCTGCCGGGGCAGCTGTATCTAATCCTAAAACAGCTGAAGATACCAGTACAGCAGCCGGTCCCCGGCCAGCGCCGCAACAACGGAGCCCAGGGCCAGGTAAGGGCCGAAAGGCAAGCCTTCTTTCATCCTCTTTATCTTTAAAAGCACTAACAGGATCCCCACTAACGCCCCTGCGGCGAAAGCAAGAAAAAGGGCCAGCAGCAGGTATTTCCAGCCAAGGAGCAGCCCCATCACCGCGGCCAGTTTGATATCTCCGCCGCCCATGCCGCCCCGTGAAACAAGAGCGACCAGGTACAGGAGGCCTCCCCCGGCCAGAAACCCGATGGCGTTTGCGGTAAGGACCTCACGGGACTCAAAGAGCAGGACCGCTCCCAGGACAAACCCTGCCAGGTTCAGCCTGTCCGGTATAATCCGGTATCGCCAATCGATCACGGCGGCCGCCGTAACCAACGTAAAAAGCACGGCCGCCCGCAGGGATGCCAGGGTCAGACCATGCTTGAGATAAGTCAGGAGAAACAGTATACCTATGGTCAACTCTACAATTGGATACTGCGCCGATATTTTACCGCCGCAGTAGCGACACCTGCCCTGTAAAAACAGGTAGCTGAGTACAGGAATGAGATCGACCGCTCGAAGCCGGCTCCCGCACGAGGGGCAGTTGGAAGGCGGATAAGCGATTGAGCCTCCCTCCGGCAGCCTGCAGATACACACGTTCAGGAAGCTGCCTGCGCAGAGCCCGGCCAGAAATGCAAACAACGGTATGAAGAGTTCCATAGGTTTCAACTCTCTCGTTTTAATCAAAATAAGAAGTTATGGGGTCAATTGCGGACAAATTCATACAGCTATATAATCTGTCAATTGAATTCGCACCCATATTTTGGGTAATCAATAAGTGATATAGTTCCTTTCCAACAGGCAACGGGTAATTTGCTCGACTATCTCCACTATGCTGCTGTTGCCTGTATCAACAGTGATTTCTGCTGCTTTATAGGCGTTCTCCCGCTCCTGCAAGAGCTCCCTGATCTTTTCCATCATATCGCCGTGCATCAGCAGGGGCCGGTTCTTGTTACCTCTGACACGGTCGTAGATGATCTCGGGCGAGGCGGTCAGGGCTACCAGGATCCCGTTTTCTTTGAGCAACAGGAGGTTTTCTGTGTTTAAAACCATGCCCCCTCCGGTCGCGATGACCAGGTCTTCCCGCTTGGCAAGCTTTTTCACCAGCAGTTCTTCCTCGGAACGGAAGCGGACGACCCCGTCCCTGGCAAATATCTGGGCCACCGTCTTACCCATGAGCTTTTCAATTTCAGCGTCGGTATCTATAAACTCGCGCTTGAGCCGGCGGGCCAGCCGTCGTCCTACCACCGTCTTGCCGGTACCCATAAAGCCGATTAATACAATATTTTTCATCTTATTTCACACCTGCCGCAGGTAGGACAGGTACCTTTCCCAATTGTTTTTCAGCTCGTCCAGGCTGTCCCCTCCAAATTTTTCCATACAGGCGCAAGCCAATTCCCAGGCCACCACCGCCTCGCCAATTACACAAGCAGCCGGAACTGCGCAGGTGTCTGAGCGCTCAATAGAAGCCGGCGCCGGCTCTTTTGTGGCCAGGTCGACACTGCTAAGCGGCTGGTTAAGTGTCGGTATAGGTTTCATGGCTGCCCTGACCACCAGCGTCTCACCATTGGTTACCCCGCCTTCAATGCCTCCGGCATGGTTGGTCCTGCGATAAAAACCTCTTCCTTTTTTATAAAAGATCTCGTCCAGTGCCTGCGAACCAAACCGGGCAGCAGCGGCAAAGCCCTGCCCCACCTCAACACCCTTTACCGCCTGAATACTCATCAGTGCGGCGGCGAGTCTTCCATCAAGCCTGCGATCCCATTGGACATAACTGCCCAGGCCTGCCGGCGCGCCGAAAACTCTAATCTCAAATATACCGCCCAGCGTATCCCCGTTAGTCCTGGCCCGGTCGATCAGCTTGACCATTAGCTGTTCCGCCTCAGAGTCGGCGCAGAGGAGCCTTGAGCCTCTCAACCTTTCCTCCAGTTGTGCAGGGCTAAACTCCCCGACACTGGCCTGCTGATCCCCGATTTGCAGCACCTGTCCCATAATTGTGATACCCAGTTCCTCTAAAAACCGCCGCGCCAGACTGCCCGCGGCCACCCTGGCGGCGGTCTCGCGCGCGCTGGAGCGTTCCAGCACGTTGCGGATATCTCCGTGCCGGTATTTCAGGGCGCCCGCCAGGTCCGCGTGCCCGGGCCGCGGACGGCTCACTGCCTTTTCAGCCATCTTGGCCCCGGCGGCCGGGGACATGATTTCCGACCAGTTGGCCCAGTCCTTGTTTTCAATAAGCATGCTCACCGGGCTGCCCAGGGTCACACCGCCCCGCACCCCTGAAAGCAGGCGTACGGTGTCGTTCTCTATCTTCATCCTGCCACCGCGCCCGTAACCACCCTGGCGGCGGGCCAATTGAGTATTTATATAATCCGCTGTCAAGGGTAAACCGGCCGGCAAGCCTTCCACGATCGCGGTCAGCGCCGGACCATGGGACTCCCCGGCCGTCAGATACCTGAGCATTTTGTTACCTCCATTTATTTTCGTTCTGTGCAATTCTTGTTCCCATCATTCTATATATGGAACGTTCTATATATGGAACGTTTTTATGTGCTACCGGGCATTGCAGGTGCGAATTCAATCCCAATGCAATGCGAAGCAGTTTAAGGGACTCTGCTGCTCCATTTCTTTGGGGTCTGTGCAAATGAATTCGCACCCGCATTTTTTGGGGATGCGCCCTGTGTGCATTTTCAGGTTAGCCGTTGATCATTATGAATTGGCGGTTTGCATTATTCGTTAACTGTGTGTGGAAAGAGCTTTCATTAAGGCGTCTCTCATCACCTCAACCGGAGCAGTTATTCCTGTCCACAGCTCAAAGGCCAGCGCCCCCTGGTATAGAAGCATACCCAGGCCGTTGACGGTAACAGCTCCGAAATGCGCAGCCTTATTCAGAAAGTTCGTCCGGGCAGGGTTGTAAACCAGGTCACATACGACCACACCCTGTTTTAGGCGCTCAAATGGGAAAAAAACTGTTTCTGCGGTATAGGGATACATACCCACAGGGGTAGCCTGCACCACCAGGTCGGCGTTTGCAATCATACGGCTGTCACTGTGTTGCAACCCCTGAGCCGGCCATTCTGCAACCGCCACTGCAGCCCCCGTTTTTTCTGCGATCAGCTTGGCCAGCCCCTCAGCTCTCGGCCTGGAGCGATTGGCCAGCACCAGCTTTGCCGGCCCTGAAAGGGCCAATTGTACCGCCACTGCCCTGGCCGCGCCACCGGCCCCCAGTACCAGCGCAGTTTTCCCCTTGGGATTAAAACCAACCTGCTCTGACAGCGCTTTAATAAAACCCCGCCCGTCTGTGTTCTCGCCGCGAAGATGCCCTTGGCGGTTAACCACTGTGTTCACTGCCCCGATGAAACCAGCCTCCATGCTTATTTCATCCAGGTGCGGCAGAACAGTCTCCTTATGCGGAATGGTGATGTTGACACCGGCCAGGTTCAGAGCCCGTAAGGCTTTTATTGCATCTGGAAGGTTAGCCTTTTCAACTTGAAATGGAACATATATGTAGTCAAGCCCTGTCGCGGCGAAGGCGGCGTTGTGCATCGCTGGTGATAAGGAATGCTGCACCGGGTCGCCGAAAATGCCGCAGACCTTTGTAAGGCCGTTAATCCCACCGGCCATGTAATACCTCCGGGTACCGTTTTAATCGCGCCAGTACGATTTTTTCCAGGGGACGGCTGAAAAGCCTCGTCCCCCAAAATTCTTTGCCTTTTAGGGGGACGACCAAAATGGTATACAACCCGCACAGGTTACCCCCAAAGATATCGGTAAAAATCTGGTCCCCGATTAAGGCAGTTTCCGCAGGCTTTGTCCCGAGCATGTTCATAGCCCGCCGGAAAGGGCTAACCAGGGGCTTGACTGCGCGGTGCACAGCCGGAAGATCGAGAAGGCGGGCCACAGCGCCAACCCTTTGGCGGGAGTTGTTGGATACTATCCCCAGCCTGAACCCACGGGCGCGTAGTTCACGCAGCCATTCTCCCACTTCCTCGGAATACCTGTTTGAATCCCTGCGTACTATGGTGTTGTCAAGGTCTAACAGGATCCCTTTCAAGCCCAGTTTTTCCAGGAGTTCCGGCTCAATTTCCACCAGTGACGACGCATACAGTTTAGGATACAGTATTTTCAGCAATTTTTTTCTCCCGCTTTTTTTCTGTTATTCCCGCCATAACCCTGGCCTGGTGCAAATCTTTAGGTGTGTTGACGTTAAAAAAAGCCCTTCCGGTATCAGCCAACTCACCTAAAAGCTTATCATTAACATAATTTACCCTGACCTGGGGATAAAAATCAACCACTTTATACCTGCCTGCCCGCAAAGCCTGTTCTATAACCTTAATACAGCTCTTATCATAAACTGCGAAAAGCGGTTGGAAATAGACGCCATCGGTGGGAACAGCCACCTCATAACCCTGTGCCAGACCGACCATAAGCGCGGCCAATTCTGCCTTGAGAAAAGGCATATCACATGGAACCACCAGACACTTGTCATGAGCAGAAGCTGTCAGGGCGGCATGGATACCGCTGAGCGGCCCGCCCCCGGGGATCAGGTCGGCTACCACTGTAAGACCAAGACGCCTGCCCGTCTCCTCACTTCCCCCGGCGATCAGGATTTCTTCAAAAACTTTTTGAAGCTCAGCCGCGACAATCTGGATCATGCCGGCCCGCCCTACTTCCATAAAGGTTTTATCACTACCCATGCGCCGGCTTTTGCCGCCTGCGAGGATCACCCCGGTAGCCTCGTTTCCAGCCAATCATTTCCCCTGCTTTCTATTATTACTCACCAGGTTCCGTGGTGGCTTATGCTATTCAACTTGTGTTAAGGTTAAATTTTCTTTCCTTAATTATTTTTCTCCGGTAACCTGAAAAATCCTTTTATGAAACATTTTTTGACAGGACGTGCACCAAAAGCGCCTCCCATTTCATAAAATTAATAGCACGCAAATTTTATGGGGGGGATGCTTTGATGCTGCCAGGTCTCTGGACTCTGACGGTGGTATCGCTGGTAAACGGTCTCATGTTGCTCGTCTCTTACATAGCCAACAATACCTTCCCTCAGCCGCTCTCGGAGCAAGAAGAGGCAAAATACCTCAAGCTTCTAAATCAGGGGGATGAAGGCGCGCGCAACGTCTTGACCGAACGGAACCTGCGCCTGGTCGCTCACATTGTCAAGAAGTTCGACAGCACGGGAGAAGATTCGGACGATCTGATATCCATCGGCACCATAGGCCTGATTAAGGCAATCAACACCTTCAACCCGGGCAAAGGAACCCGCCTGGCTACTTATGCGGCCAGGTGCATCGAAAACGAAATCCTGATGCACCTGCGCTACACCAAGAAAATGAGAGCAGAGGTCTCTCTTTACGACCCAATTGGCGTAGACAAGGAAGGCAATGAAATAACTCTGATTGACATTTTAGGAACCCATTCTGAAGTTGTGGCTGAAACTGTGGAGAATAAATTCGAACAAAAACGTCTCCGTGAGAAAGTCCAACATCTGACGCGGCGTGAAAAGAAAGTCCTTGAACTGCGATTCGGGCTTGAGGACGGGGCGAGGAAAACACAGCGCGAAATAGCCCGGAGCCTGGGTATCTCCAGGTCATATGTCTCGCGGATAGAAAAAAGGGCCTTAAGCAAACTTACTAAAGAATTCATCCTTGAGCGCTGCCAATAGTGGGCGGCCTTTTTATTCAGGCAGTTGCACCAAGGGAATGAAAACTCAGTGAGAGAAAACCGTTCCCTGTCTCACTCCCTGGACAAGTTCTCCTGTTTTTAATTATTTCACCACAACATGAATCTGTTTTCCAGACAAAAATACTATGTCCATTTATCCTGAATCCACCTTCGGTCGCCTGAAGTAAAATTTAACACAAAATTAATGTTTCTATAATGCACAGTTAATCGAGAGTAATAGTCTTTTAACCCAACTTGTATAAAGTATTGGTTGAGGTGGTGACGGATATGTCGTTAGTCCTGGTTGTCGACGATGAAACCAACATTATCGAGCTTTTGAAGTTTAACCTGGGCAAAGACGGCTACCAGGTAGTTGGCCTGACCAATGGCCGGGATGCCGTAAATTTTACGGAAGAAGCCAAGCCTGACCTCATCATACTTGACATCATGCTGCCGCAAATGGACGGCTACGAGGTCTTGCGCACCCTCAGAGCCAAACCGGAAACCAGCGCCATCCCCGTGATTATGTTGAGCGCCAAAGGAGAGCTGGTCGACAAGATCCTTGGTCTGGAACTCGGCGCGGATGATTACATTACCAAACCTTTCTCACCCCGGGAAGTGCTGGCCAGGGTAAAGGCACGCCTGCGCCGGAAGGTCTCATTGAGTATAGCACAGCAGGAGATTAAGCCAAGTGAGATTATTATTAACCACCTTATAATCCGTCCGGAGAAGTATGAAGCTGTCATGGAGGGAAATAAAATCGACCTGACCCCCAAGGAATTCGAGTTGTTGCACCTGCTGGCGCTTAATCCCGGCCGTGTTTTCACGCGGGATATTTTGCTGGAGAGAATCTGGGGCTACGATTATGCCAGAGAGACACGAACAGTTGATGTTCACATCAGGTACCTGCGCCAAAAGCTTGAACGGGACCCTGCAGTCCCTGAATATATTGAGACGGTGCGGGGAGTGGGCTACCGTTTCCGTGCGACAAGCTAAATATGTTGCTTTAAGGCCACTTAATATCGACCGGCAACCTTACCAGCCAAAGCCGGCGCGTATCCATTCGACCTTTTTTCATAATAGCCAAAATACGTATTACACGCCCGAATAATATAAGACCTAAAAAAAAGAGGCTAATGCCTCAAGATAATAAATACTAAACATTCAAATTTGACCGCAGTCCTGTGACCATATATATAACCGATTCTCCAATATTGGTGGCATGGTCGGCAATCCTTTCCAGGTATACTCCTGCCAGCAACAGCTGTATGGCTGTTGCCGCTGTGCCTGGATCTTCCCTGATGATGCCGGTCAGCGACTGGAAACTCTCCTTATAGAGCTTATCAATGGCGTCTTCAAGAGTGGCTGCTCTCCTGGCCAGTTCTATATCGGCAAGGTCGTAGGATGTTATGAAATTATGCGCCATCTCCCGTACCAGCTCCACCATCTGCGGCATATAATGAAGCTTGTGAATGGTTTTCTCGCCATGCAGCCGTAATGCGGCCTTGGCTATGCTTTCAGAGTAGTCCCCCATCCTCTCAAGGTCCATGGCTATCTGTAAATCAGTCTTAATGGTCCTCAAATCGCCTGCCATAGGCTGGCGCAGCGCCAAAAGCCTGACGCACTGATCCTGCACCTCCGTGTTCAGGCTGTCGATACTATCGTCGGCGGCAATAACCCGTTCAGCCAGATCAGCATGGCCTTCCAGCAAGGCCCTGGTAGCATCGTACAGGGCTTTCTCCACCAGCGCGCCCATGCGCAACACATTATTTTGCAGGTCCTCCAGTTCTTCCTCTAATATTCTTTTCTCCATAACTGTGCCTCCGTATTACTGCTGATTATATAATTTTGATTCTGATATCGCTGACGGCCGGCGCCATCAGAACATGAAAATACCCCGCTACGTGGGTACGATTTCAGCTGTTATTTATATTTAAGCAAACCCATGTTAAAACATTCTTAAGCTGCTTTTAAGAATCAATTAAGTTCTGTGCCCAGAAGAAGAGCGGCTGCAACTTAATTAATTGTTAACATGCAAATAACAATATCCTAACGGAATAATGTTAAACTACAATTCATACCTAGTATTCATCTTATGTTTTTCCTTGAACGGGAGGTCTTGTTGGATGCCGGAAAGCAAGATATCAGTTAACAAACTCAATCTTTTTTATAAGGATTTTCAAGCTCTTAAGGATGTGGGCATTGAAATAAAACAAAACCATATTACCGCGCTAATCGGTCCCTCAGGCTGTGGCAAGTCGACCTTTCTGCGTTCACTAAACCGGATGAACGATCTCATAGAAGGCGTCCGGGTTGAAGGGACCATCCTCTTGGACGGCCGTGATATTTACATGCCCGATATAGACATGGTCACCCTGAGAAAAAGAGTGGGCATGGTTTTCCAGCGGCCGAATCCCTTTCCCATGTCAGTTTATGATAATGTGGCCTACGGACCAAGAATTCACGGTGAAAAAAACAAGCGCAAGCTGGATGAAATCGTAGAAACCAGCCTGCGCGGCGCGGCTCTTTGGGATGAGGTCCGCGACCGTCTTCACAAATCGGCGCTTGGACTTTCCGGCGGTCAGCAGCAAAGGGTCTGCATCGCCCGCCTGCTGGCAGTCCAGCCGGACGTCCTGCTGATGGATGAACCCTCTTCCGCGCTGGATCCCAAGTCCACTATGAAAATTGAAGAACTGATCCGTGACTTGAAAGAACGCTATACCATTATTATTGTAACCCACAACATGCAGCAGGCTGCCAGGATATCCGATACCACAGCCTTTTTTTTGAACGGCTCCCTGGTGGAATGCGGTGAAACCGAAATGATATTCACAAAACCGGTTGACCAGCGTACCGAAGACTATATCACCGGCCGTTTTGGATAGTATTTAGTTCAAACCAAAATAGATCAAGATGCTAAAGGCTGCCCACTTCGGGCAGTCAATTTTTGTTGCGAATGAACTGTTTAAGTGGGCCCTGCCAATAACCTGGCTCTTCTTTCAGATATACGTAAACCAAACTCAACCTGGGAAAAGGCTGAATTGGTTTTCACACTTTTTTGCACCCTGAATAAAATATTATAAACAAACAATGCCCTACCGTCAGGGGATAGAAGAAAGGAGGGATAGCAAATGACCAGGCGGGAGATTTTCTTTATTGTTTCGTTGATTTGCTTAGGTATATTTTTGTTGATAGGCGCCTGTCTATGGAGACAGAGTATCTCGCCAATAAAGGCCGCGGACAACTATCAGGATAGCCAGCGCAGGCAATCCGAGATTGTACAAACGGATAATAACGCCAGTCAAACATCCAAAACCACCAGTGCGCAAACAAACTCCGGCGGCGCCAAAGATAAAACAACAGCAACCACCTCACCGGCAACCTCTCCTAAAACAAATCCGCCAGTTCAGTCAACAAACCCTGCGACGGCAACAAATTCTGCACCAGCACCGTCAAGCGCGGCTCAGGCTACAGCTTTAATCAATAATGTTATTATTCCACAGGAATATCAGGTTGGTGAGTTTGTTAAACTTGGTGGCTTGGAAATGATTGTTACCAAGTCAACTACCAGGCATAAGATCATAGATATAACTCTTACGGGAAATGATACTACGCCTAAAATTATCCTTAATGAAAAAAACCATATTATTTACGAAGTACCTGCTGATACATCTGTCAACATGGATATATCAGAAAAAGTTGTTGTGGAAAAATCTCCTCTTTTCAATACCCCTTAGTATTTTATGAAATTTGTTAATAAATAGGTTTGACAATACATCACAAGGAAGGCATCTGAAAAACCTTATCCGGGTTTTATCAGATGCCTTTTTTCGAACATTAGTTAATCACTTTAGTACTTGTTGTATATATGTCAACATGATACCAATTCAATTGCCTGTTGCAGCACATCAACAACGTAATCCATTTGTTGTTCCGTGATATCGTTGAAAAACGGCAGAGCCAGCGTTGAGGAAGAAATCCGCTCTGTGTTGGGATAATCTCCTTCACTATAACCAAATGATTTTCTGTAAAACGGCTGCAGATGCAATGGTTGGAAATAAGGTCTGCAGCCGATTCCATTCTTTTGCAAATGATTCATAACGCTGTTTCGGTCAATTCCGTGGGCCAGACTAACTACATACACAAACCAGCTAATTCTTACCCCCGGCGTCTCGTTTGGTGTCATGACACCCTTTATTTTCTTCAGCTTGACGCTATAGGCCCTGGCCGCCGACTCTCTTTTAGCCAGAATTTCATCAATACGCTCTATCTGTGCTACACCAAGCGCCGCGCTTAATTCATCCAGCCGGTAATTGTAGCCCAGACGGCAGTGATTCAGCCAGCCCCCGTCTTCCTCGCTTCTTCCCTGATTGCGCATACTGCGGCACAGGCTGGCCACATCACTGTTATTAGTTGTAATAATTCCGCCCTCACCGGTTGTAATCTGCTTGTTGGGATAAAAGGCGAAAACTCCCGCGTCACACTCAGTGCCAACCTTCTTTCCGTGGTAACTGGCGCCGATGGCCTCACAGGCATCTTCAATTACGAAAATACCTTTTTTTGTAGCGATCTTGAAGATGGTATCCATGTCTGCCGGTCTTCCGAAAACATGTACGGGGAGAATGGCCCTGGTTTTTGGTGTTATTCTGGATTCAATCTGTTCCGGATCAATATTGAAAGTGACCGGGTCGATGTCTGCGAATACCGGGCGCGCTTTTTCAAAGATAAGGCAGTTGCTGGATGATATGAAGCTAAAGGGAGTTGTGATCACCTCATCTCCCTCACCTATTCCCAACGCCCGTACCGCCAGATGAAGACCGCTTGTTCCGCTGTTTACCGCTACAGCTTCTTTTACCTGCAGATATTCCGCTACCAGACGCTCAAACAAAGCTATTTTGGGCCCGATGCTCAGCACATTACTATTCAGTACTTCATTTATCAAATCACGCTCTCTATTACCAATGTCCGGACAGGAAAGGGGCACTATCATAAAACCGATACCTTCCTTTTTAAAAATTAATACTTATTACAAATACGGATCACCTGAATGGACGTGTCTGCATCAACTGGTTAGATACCCAGTGTCTCCAGTATCGCATGGTTAACCTTATGAACATCATATTTTTCTTCAGCAAGCTTACGGCTCGCCCAACCCATGGTCGCAACCTTTTCAGGGTGCAGGATAAAATATTCCATAGCCTCCGCCAAAGCATTACTATCTTTAACCGGCACAAGAAAACCGTTTTCTCCATGCCGGACTGTTTCGCGACAGCCGGGCGCATCGGTGGTTATAATAGGTCTCCCCATGGACATGGCTTCAAGAACAGAACGAGGCGTCCCTTCACGGTAAGACGGCAATACATAGACACTGCTGTCGGCAATGAAAGGACGTACATCATCGGTTTCACCCAGGTAATTTACCGTCCCGTCAGCTGTCCAGAGCTCTAAATCCTGCCGAGGAATTGCGGCGTGGCTGCAATCAAAAGGCCCAAGTATATTAAAAGTCACATCAGGGTAAACCGGCTTGAGTATACGGGCCGCTTCAACAAATTCAGCTATGCCCTTATCCTTGAGCAGTCTTGCAATTATTAAAAAAGAACTCTTGTTTTTTTCATACTTCACGTAATCATAATATTCCAAATCGACACCAGAACCATTTATTACAACCGCCTGCTCTTTGTTATGCAGTAAATCAAGAGATTTAAACAGATTCAAATCATCCTGGTTTTGAAAAAAAACTGTTTCATTTTTTTTCAAAGCGGCTTTATATAGAAGTTTTATTAAACTCAACAATATTCGTTGTTTCACTGTATTTCCCGTGAATACATAACCAAGGCCGGTAATCATTGAATAAACCCGGTCAACATTAGCCATACGGGCTGCCAGTGAGCCATAGATTACGGGTTTTATCGTATATGTAAATATAATATCGGGCTTGAGCTTCCTGTAGACCCTAACCAAATATAGGAGAGAAATGATATCTTTGAACGGGTTTAGCTCAGTTCTTCGCAGCGGAAGTTTCAAATATTGAGCGCCCAGTTCATTTAGATCTTTCTCATAATCCGTTTCGGGCGCCAGGGCAATCACCTGATGACCACGTCCAACTAACTCTTCTATTAACTTGCCCCTAAAACGTATCAGTGATTTTGCATAACTTGCGATCAACAGAATCTTAGCCAAAATAATTTTCTCCCAATAAAAAAAGTTTTTGGACATTAAGCCTTTACTCAAACCTCGCCTTCCATAATTCATGATATTAATACTTTGTTTAATATGTTCAGAGTTGCCAACATACTTTTAACTGCCATTTTTTAAATAATATTGCTGCTGATCACCGTCTTTTTGCTTTTCAACCGGCATTTCTTGACAGGATTAAAGCTAGTCGCCGGCCAAGCGCTTCCATGGAATGTACCTGTTCAACATATTTAAGAGCCTTTTTGCCCATTACGGCACAACGCTCCGGGCTGGCGGCAAGCTCGATTATGACTTGGGCCAGCGTTTCAGCTTCACCGGGTGGTAAAACCATCCCTCCACCGCTTATATCAACAGGATTATCACGCGTATAACTACACAAAAGAAGCACTGGCAAACCGGCAGCCATGTAATCAAATACTTTGTTTGGACTAACTCCCCACTTGAATACCGGTAAATCCTGAAAACCATGAATTCCAATATTGGCCCTTCTTAAAAGCATGGGTACATAATCTTTGGGCACCGGGTCAATAAAAGTAACGTTGGCAAGATCTTCATCAACAACCCGCTGCTGCAACCGTTTTTTTTGGGCGCCGTTGCCCACAAAAAGAAAATGCGCCTGCTTATCCCCCCGCAGTTGAAGAAGCCCGGCGGCGTCGAGAAGCGTATCCAAGCCGTTAACAGGACCAAGTGAACCGGCATATATTGCAATAAACTTTCCTGCCAGTGAATCCAGTGTATTGGATAATTGCGGGTTGAAAGGAAAGGTACTTTCTTGGTACCTGGATAGATATACTCCGTTAGGAATATAAAAAATCTTTTCTTTTGGGATGCCAAAACGTTCGATATATTCATTTGCTCTTGGCAATAATACAATTATTTTTTCAGCCTTCCGATACAGAAAGACTTCAAGACGGCGCAATAACCATATGGCCGGATTATATTCAGAAATCTTAAATATCTCAATAAAGGCTTGGGGCCAGAGATCACGCACTTCAAAAATAAAACGGCACCGGTGGCGTCTTGCAAGAATATACGCGGCAAAGGCTGCAAAAAGATGCACGGAAGAGCCTATGATTATCTCCGGACGTTCCCGTCCCCAGGCGTTGCGTAAAACGCTTATTGTATAAACCAGCATATTCCAGATTCTGCGTGGGCCGTTAGCATAATATACTGGAGTTCGCAACCAAAAAAAGCTTACTCCATCATGAACTTCCTTTTTTATTTTCTCTCCAGGCTGAAGATGTGTTTCCCGTCGCATTATATGATTAACAGAGGCCGCAAAGATTGAAACATCCCAACCCATCTTTACCAACTCTCTCGCCAAATCGAAATGCCTGGTCCCGCCACTCTCCCCCGGCCCAACCGCATAATGATTTAAAATCCAAAGTTTGGGCATAACTGCCTGCCTTCCCCCTGTATTTGGAATCTTGCATTAAGTACAGCTTTACAAAGTGGCAATCAATGAATGTAAGCTTCTAATACGTTGCAAATATAATTCATTTGCGTCCTGGTAAGTTCCGCATCCATGGGCAGGCTGAGAATTTCATGGCTTAAACCTTCGGTGACAGGTAAATCTCCTGATTTATAGCCAAGATACCTATAAGCCGGTTGGAGGTGCAGTGGTGGAAAATAGTGTATGCCGGTTGATATTCCGGCCTTCCGGAGATGATTTCGCAGTTCATTTCTGTTCTTGACTCTTATTACGTAAAGATGAAAAACATGTCTAACCTTTTCAGATACTGATGGGATGCTGATGGAAGGCTGCTTCACCAGCCTTTCCGAATAATATTTCGCGTTTTCAATTCGCTTTTCCGTCCATTCTTCAAGATACCTGAGCTTTACCCGCAACACCGCGGCCTGAAGGGTATCAAGACGACAATTGTAACCCTCTACAAGGTGTATATATTTCCCGTCCCGGCCATGGTTTGCCAACCTCGCTATGACTCTTGCCGCTTCCGGGTCGTTTGTTGTCACCGCTCCGGCATCTCCGCAGGCGCCTAAATTTTTACCCGGATAAAAGCTAAAACAGGCCGCCGCTCCAAAACCCCCTACCTTCCGCCCCTCGTATTCAGCTCCATGAGCTTGAGCGGCATCCTCGATCACTTTTAGTTCGTACTTTCCAGCAATCGTATTGATGGCGTTCATGTCACACGGTTGACCGTAAAGATGAACAGCGATTACTGCCTTTAAAAGATCACCTTTTGCTCTTAATTCCTTTACTTTGGCTTCTAATTGCTCCGGGTCGATGAGATATGTTTTCGGGTTTACATCAACAAAAACAGGTTTTCCACCCGCTCGAGTGATAGCCTCAGTGGTTGCAATAAAGGTATTCGGAACAGTGATTACCAGGTTTCCCTGTCCTACCCCTATTGCCTTTAAAGCTAAGAAAAGGGCGTCAGTTCCGCTGCTAACACCGCAACAGTATTTCACATCGCAAAAATCCGCAAATTCTCGTTCAAAGGAAGCAACTTCAGACCCTAAAATAAAATTTGCTGATTCCAAAACATTATTTATTGCGGCCTGAATTTCCGTTTTTATTTTTGTATATTGTGAGGTTAGATTTATTAACGGTATCTTTCGCATACAATTACCTTTACATTTTTTATCAGTACGGGAGGTTATTTATTTCGTTAATAATCCCGGCAGGATTACCGGCAACCACTGTTCCTGCGTGTACGTCTTTTGTAACCACTGAGCCTGCTCCGATAAGACAATTTTCACCGAGGACAATCCCGGGTAACAAGGTGCTGTTCGCTCCCACTTTCGCATTTTTCTTAATACAGGCTCCTTTCAGGTTGTCTTTGGCTCCTGGTGAAAATGGATATAGAGCGTTTGTGATAACTACATTAGGACCAATCCAGGCTCCCTCTTCTAAAATACTGAATTCAGGAATGAAAGCTTGTGAGTGAACGCGAACATAATTCTCCAAAATCACGTGATGTTCAACTATAGTTCCGGTACCTATGCTTACGTTATTACCTATTATGTTTTCCTCACGTACCATCACATGATGTCCGGCATGAAAATTATCACCTATCAGGTTGCCGGCATAGATTACCGTATGAGAACGGATAACGGCATTATCGCCGATTATTGTCTCAACTTCACCCCCTTTTTTCCCTGCGGGCGGAAGGCCCAGGATCACATAATCACCGATATATACATTTTTACCTAGCCTAACGTTGGGAAATATAGTATAATTCATTTTTTATTCCAAACTTTCTTTACGGCCTATTTCAGGCTTCGTGATATTACTGCCACTATATATTTTAAGAACCAGCTCAAGGGCCGGTTTACCGTCTAAGTTCTTAATCGTACCTTCTTTTCCATCAATGATTGCTAAACTGACAGCTTCAATTGCTTTATAATGTCCATACCACTTTGGAATATTGAGTTTATTAATTGAATTTAAAGCGCTTTGTATTGTAGCGCCAGCCATATGCCATAAACGAAAATTATTCAAATCGCTGCCGCCCAATATAATACTTCCTTTTTCACCTATAATAGTCAATGTTTCTTCCATATTTTTGGGATAGGAGCAGGTTGAAGCATTAATTGTACCAAGCGCATTGTCTTCAAATTCAAGTATTGCCACCGCCGTATCTTCAGCTTCAATGTTGTGCCCCAAGGTAGCGCGATAAGCATGTACCTTCTTAACATTTCCCATGTACCAAAGTAAAAGGTCTATATGATGTATGGCCTGATTCATTAAAACACCGCCATCCATAGATATTGTTCCACGCCATCCGCTTTCATCATAATATTCTTGAGGACGATACCAATATAAACTGACACTTCCAGATAATAACCGCCCCAGGACACCTTGCTCGACAATTCGTTTTAACAAAACACACGCGGGCAAATAGCGTTTATTTAACATTGTGCTCAAAATAAGATTTGCACGCTTTGCCGCCTCAATCATAGCATCAGCCTGCTCCAACGTCATTGCCATTGGTTTTTCCACAACAACGTGCTTTCCTGCATGAAGGGCTTCAATAGCTATTTGAGCATGTAGTCCGCTCGGTGTTGCAATGATAATTACATCAATATTTTTATTTTCTAAAAGGTGTCTATAATCCGCAAAAGCTTGACACTTTATTTTTTTTGACCACGCAGCTGTTTTATTAAAATCAATATCTGCTACAGCAATTACCTTAGCTAATTTCAAGTTTTCAAAAACATCCATGTAACGCTGTGCAATTGCGCCACAGCCAATAATACCAAATTTTACTAATTCTATTGACTTATCTATCGGCAATTCTTTCCTCCTATACCACCTATACCCTTATAGATAAACATTGGTTTTCTTATGTAGAAATATAGTTATTAATTTACGTTACGCTAAACCTAATGGAATTGTTACTGATCATGTAAAACATATATTTCCAACCGGTCTGCATCCAACAATCTAAAACGCCCTATGTAAGACTAAACTTATATCCCATGTATCAGGAACAACTTTTCCTGAATATGATGTTTATGTATATTAATTGAAGCTTACCGGTGGAGAATTAGAATGAAGAAAAAAGTCCTTCATGTTATTCCGTCTCTTTCCACAGGAGGGGCAAGTTGCTTAGTTACCGACTTACTATGTTCATTAGATTCAACTTGTTTTGAGATCGGTTTATGCTCTCTGTATGAAGATACAAACAATAATTTAAGCAAAAGACTTAGAGACTCAAATATTGAGCTGTTTTTCCTAAATAAGAAACAAGGCCTTGATGTTCCAATAATCTATCGTTTGTGGAAGATTTTCAAAACCTATAGGCCTGACATAATCCATGTCCATCAAAGGGCAATTCTATATACTCTATTACCAGCAATATTTAGCAAAGTACCTCGCAGGTTAGAAACAATACACAGCATGGCTGAATGGGAAGGCGGCCGGGATACCCGGCTTGTTCGCCGTTTTGCATATAAATATTGTGGTTTCGTGCCTGTAGCAGTAGCAAAAAATGTTGCCGCAAGCATTAAGCGCGTTTATAAAATAAAAGAAGTTTTAGTAATACAAAATGGGATTACTACCAGGAAATACCAGGCAGTCAAAGTAACCGAACCTATTGATAAGCCAATATCTCTCATCCACGTTGCCAGATTCAGTCCTGAAAAGAATCATGCTCTTTTTATTCAAGCTTTAAAAAAGGTTGTTGAGGCAAGACCGGGCAGGATAAAAGCATTCTTAGTTGGTACCGGCCCTCAACTCCAATCAATTAGGCTCATGGTCCAAACATACTGCCTCGAAAAAGTCGTTGAATTTATGGGAGAAAGACAAGATATAGCAGAGCTTCTGGGATATAGTGACGGCCTTGTATTAACTTCAAACATAGAGGGATTGCCGCTTGTTGTTCTCGAAGCAATGGCAGCGGGCAAACCAGTGATTGCCACAAACGTTGGCGGTATTCCGGAAGTAATAGATAACGGAAAAACCGGTATTCTCATTCCTCCATATGATATCGATACACTTACAGAGTCGATTATTGATTTAATAGATCATAGAGAATACTTTACGGCCATGGGGTTAAAAGGCGCGGCCGTTGTTCGGGAGAGGTTTGATCTTACCCGTGTTGTTGATGAGTATAAAAACCTGTATAACATTGATGGCGCTCAGTGTGTATTTTAAGAGCAATTACACACGCCTCTAGGTATCGCATCATAAAAAAAAACCCAAGTGATACAGGCGCGATTTTAATCACACACGACGCGCCGGCGCCAGACTAGTGGCAGCCAATGTTGCTGAATTCGCACCTTTTGGGGATTCACTCTGCGAGCTGAACAGCTATACGGCTATTTTCAGGGAAGCAAAAGAACCGTCCCCTTGCTTCATTGGTATGAATTGCCAACAGGACTTCCTTGTATGATGTCGAAAATTGTCACAAACGACAAATTCAAGGAGGACAGCGTAAGTGAAGAAAAGTAAGTTTGTTTTCAGCATGCTCTCGTTAGTTTTCTTGTTTTCGCTTATATTTGTTGGATATGCGCAAGCTGCAACCCCCAGCGCGGCAACTTTGCGGGCAAAGTTTGATCAGGTGGACCAATATAATAAAAGTACCTGGGAAAGTTATAAAACCCAAGTGGATAATAATTATCCCACCTGGGAAGAAAGTTACGTCACAAGAGCTTATTTAATAATGTACAAAGCTACTAAAGATGAAAGCTACCTGAATTTGTTTACCGGACATATAGATAGCCAGTTAAATCGCCGTGATAATATACGGAAAGTAACCGATTACCGCGGCTTGAGTTTACCCGCCTGGCGCAATGGTTCTTTTACCAATTATCAGAGTTATTGGCTTTATGCGGTACAAACGGGAGTAACCGTCCAGCCCATGGCTGAATTTGCCGCCATGGTGTACAATGACCCGGCTCTGTCAAAGTATAAAGCCAAGGCGGATGTATATTTGCAGGCTGCCAAGGATGCCGTCAAGGTCCATGACATGAGGGATCAGCCCAAATACCTGGATACCAATTCAAAGTGGATTGAAGATAGCGCTACGATGCATTTAAACTTGCCTATTAACATGAATTTGGCCCAAGGCAGCGTCATGTTTGCTATTTATGAAGCCACAGGGGACAAGACCTACCTCGATAAAGCCACTAAAATAACAAATTACTTCAAAAAATATCTCATCTTAAACACTGCCTTGAATGCCTACACCTGGAAATACTTCCCTGACAGCGCTGATTACGGCAGCGTTTATGAAGACACAGGCCATGTCGTTCCCGAACTGGAATTTATCAATTATGCATACAAACATGGCCTTTTTAGCGACACCGACATGCAAAGGTTCGCCAATACAGCCACAAAAATAATGGTAAAAAGCAATGGATCAATCGCTCACCGCCTTGATGGCAGCGGCACGTCACCTTTACCGGGCACTATCGCACAATGGCTATGGTTTGCGCCCTGGGCGCCATCTCTAATCGACACGTCCTGGAGTATCCTTGCAAACCAAACATCGGTACACGATATGGTTTTTGCCGGTTTGGCCCTGTTGAACTACACAGTTGCGCAAGGCGGCCAAAATTCTGATCCGACGCCAATACCCGGACAGACTGACAATCTCATCACCAACGGCGATTTCAGCTCGGGCCTGCAAGGCTGGGCCAATGAAACAAGCACAGCGGTAATCAACACTGAATCGAACGGCAATAAGTATGTTTCCAACAATTGCAGCTGGGGTTTTTACCAGAAACTGAATTTGCAACCGGGCGACTACAAGCTGAATATGAAAGCAAAAAAAGGCACGGCAAATATGAGCGCCAGGGTCGTAGTTCAGTTCTTCAAACAGGACGGCACATATACGGTCCCTTACGCCTTCAAGTTTAATAACAACGGCAGCGGGTGGGAAGCCATGCCTGAAATGACCATTACCGTACCGTCCACAACCGCCTACGTAAGGATTTATCCCTCCGTTGACGCCGGCAGCACCGGCACCTATTACTTTGACGACATTTCTCTGGTCCCGGCCGGTTCTACGCCCGCACCGGCGCCTGATACAGAATCTCCCCAGGTGACTGTAACCGCGCCGGCTGCCGGTGTCACATTAAAGGATACCGCGGTTTTAACAGCCTCAGCCGGTGACAACCAGGGAGTTGAGTCAGTAACCTTTGCTTATGCCGCTGATGTAAACGGCAGTTGGACAAGCATTGGGGCGGCCGCCCTGCAGGACGGCACGAAAACGTCCGGCGCCTGGCAGCTTGCCTGGGACGTTTCCAATATAAATAACGGTACCTATTATGTGCGGGCTACCGCTAAAGACGCAGCCGGCAATTCATCCGCATCAACTGCCGTTTCCTGTATTGTAAGCAATACTGTAAACAACCAGGCTAATCTCATCACCAACGGCGATTTCAGTTCGGGCCTGCAAGGCTGGGCCAATGAAACAAACACAGCGTTAATCAACACTGAAGCAAACGGCAACAAGTATGTTTCCAACAGTTACAGCTGGGGTTTTTACCAGAAACTGATTTTACAGCCGGACACCTATAAGCTGAATATGAAAGCGAAAAAAGGCACGGCAAATATGAGCACCAGAATAGTAGTCCAGTTCTTCAAACAGGACGGCACCTATACGGTCCCTTACGCCTTCAAGTTCAATAACACAGGCGGCGGTTGGGAAGCCATGCCTGAAATGACCATAACCGTGCCGGACGCAACCGCCTACGTAAGGATTTATCCTTCCGTCGACGCCGGCAGCAACGGCACCTATTACTTTGACGACGTTTCTCTGGTCCCGGCCGGCGTTACACCAGCACCGGCGCCTGATACAGAATCTCCCCAGGTGACCGTAACCGCGCCGGCTGCCGGTATCACATTAAAGGATAAAGCGATTTTAACAGCCTCAGCCGGTGACAACCAGGGAGTTGAGTCCGTAACCTTTGCTTATACTGCTGATGTAAACGGCACTTGGACAAGCATTGGGGCGGCCGCCCTGCAGGACGGCACGAAAACATCCGGCGCCTGGCAGCTTGCCTGGGACGTTTCCAATATTAATAACGGGACCTATTATGTGCGGGCTACCGCTAAAGACGCAGCCGGCAATTCATCCACATCGGCTGCCGTTTCCTGTGTTGTAAACAATACTGTAAACAACCAGGCCAATCTCATCACAAACGGCGATTTCAGTTCGGGCCTGCAGGGCTGGGCCAATGAAACAAACACAGCGGCAATCAACACTGAAGCAAACGGCAACAAGTATGTTTCCAACAATTACAGCTGGGGTTTTTACCAGAAGCTGAATTTACAACCGGGTACCTACAAGCTTAACATGAAAGCTAAAAAAGGCACGGCAAATATGAGCGCCAGAGTCGTAGTCCAGTTCTTCAAACAGGACGGCACCTATACGGTCCCTTACGCCTTTAAGTTCAATAATACCGGCAGCGGGTGGGAGGCCATGCCCGAAATGACCATAACCGTACCGGCCGCTACCGCCTACGTAAGGATTTATCCCTCCGTTGACGCCGGCAGCACCGGCACCTATTACTTTGACGACATTACGTTGATTCAGGTTAAATAATTAATGACCATTTTAATAAGGGGCGTCTGTCCGGCGTCCCTTATTTTCTACTATTTGCTCATATAAATCTGCTACCTGTTCAGCCCACGTTTCCACTCCATATCGCTCAATAATTAGTGATTGACCGGCTGCAGTTCGGGCAGCAAGCTTTTCCGGCGCCCATTTCATAATTTTTATGATCCCCTGCGCCAAACCTGCGCTGTCTTCGCTTGGAAAAAAAACCACACCTGGCGCTTCCCTCGCCCATTCCAGGCCTCGAATGTCACTGCATATTACAGGCAAGCCGATAGCCATTGCCTCTGCAACAGCATAAGAAAAACCTTCCGTCCGGCTGGCGGACACAAAAATATCGGCGGCTTTTAGGTAATTGGTTACTTCATTTTCAGGCTCGATGATCCTCACCCAATCAGGAATCCTGTCTTTAAATCTCTTACGGACGAAATGAAACAATACATCTTGCCCAACCAGGCAGAGTTTTACCTGTAATCCATAACGCATTAAATATTCCATGGCGCTTAATGTTATATCTACACCTTTTATATACGGTTCCCAAGCATATTGAAGACATAAAACCTCTTCAGCTGTAACATGAAAAGAATTACGCATTTCTTGCCGTGTTTTTGTACACTTGGTCAATCTTCCCAGATCAATACCATTTGGAACAACAAAAGCCTGCCGTTCCAACAACCCCCTCTCTCTCATTGAAATAAACCCGCCGCTTGAAACCACAATCGCATGTACGCTTCTACCAATAATTTTATATTTCACCAGATCTCGCAGCTGTCGCATAAAAGTCTTTTTTACACGGGCCGGAGAATGAATATGCCATAGAACCTCAATGTTATTATTATTATTTATCTTATCATGCAATTTAGAAAGCCAGGCAACTACATCGTAATTTGTAAAATGTGTGTGTATAATTTTGATTCCTTCGTGGTTAACGATCTGGTCAACTGCTTTTATTTGACTAAATATTGACTTCCTCTTGGGAATAATGTAAATACACTTATTTTCTCTTTGTACTCGCTGAAACCAGTTGAATTCTTTTGCCCCTTCTGGAAAGGCCAATATTTGCCGCCAACCACGCTCTTGTAGCCTTCTTTCCAAAGCTATTAAGGAAGGGATGAAATTACCTTCATACGGACCATTATAATTGGCCAACTGTAAAACTTTCACTATATCTCTTCCTTTGTAAAGGCAAATTTACAACCATTATTAAAAATTCGTTGGCGTATATTCGCCCAAAAGTTGAACACAACTACTTCGATTTCATTAACCCAAGCAAGTCCTTAACCACCGTCTCAATACTATACTCTTCAAAAACACGCCGGCGACCCCGCTCGGCAATGGTCTGTAAATACTCTGCGTCTCTCATTAACGTCTCCATAGACTCCATCAAAACCTGTGCGCTTCTCTCCGGTACCAGAACACCGGCTTCTTCCCGCAAAAGCTCACTAATTCCGCCTGTGGGAGTGGAAATCACGGGAACTCCCCAGGCCATGGCCTCGATCAAAGATACGGGAATTCCTTCTTTGTCGCCCGATTCAGTCTCAATACTAGGTAACACAACAGTATCTATTGCCCCATTCTGATATAGTCCGAGCAAGGCATCATGAGGTAAACGCCCTTTGAATTCAACTACGCCTTCCAAGCCCAAGGACTTAACTTGCTTGCGCAATTCGCCCTCAAGCGGTCCATCCCCAAATAACCAACAATAAAAAGGTTTTCCTCGTTTTTTTAATAGACTGCAGGCCTCAATCAGATAACTGTGTCCCTTTTTTAAAACCATATAGGCCGGACAGGAAAAAACAAATTTATCTAATTTACCTTCAATCAAGGCCTGATTTTCCGCGTTTAAGCTCTGCCTTACATCAACTCCCATATGAATCACTTCACACTTGTCAGCCAGAGACTTACCTACAGCTTGCTGTATCTCGGCTCGCCCCTGGCGGTTTATGGCACGAACAAACTTTGCGCTTCTAACTTTTTCTTGCAACATGTTATTTTCACTTATATCCCACCGGTGAGCGGTTAAACTCCAGGGTATATTACAAACCTTAGCCGCTATATAGGCAGCTGTGGACGGAGTGGAAGCCCAGTGGGCGTGAATATGGTCTGGCTTTATCTTTTTAACCAGGCGGGCGACGGCTAAACCTTTGGGGAAAACAGCAAGGTTTTTGAGCAGCTTGAGAGGCTTCCTCCAAGTTCGCAATAGATGCCATAAAGTAATCATTACACACAGTGGATGGAGTATCGTCACTGCCAGGGCCATACCCAGGACCTTAAACCCTATTAATGGCAGATGGATACTAATTTCAGCTACCCGCATTGCCTCTTGGCCGGCAATAACGGCTTTGCCCGGCCGCAGTGGAATTACTGTTATTTGATGGCCTTGTCGCCTGATTTCCTGTATTTCGGGTAAAATAAATGTCTCCTTCGGACTCCATGGCGTTTTAGCAGTTATATAAACAATTTTCATAAATATTCATACCCGGCTCCCCTTTTTCTTGTGATAACCTGTTCATCGGCCAGCTTATTAGCCTTGACCACAAACAACATGTTAACAACCAATAGCCCTACCCAGAAATATTTGTTCATGTATTCAGTTCCGGTAAGGGAGGCAAAAAAAAGGTATACCAGCATGCAAACACCCATCGTTTTTTCGGGATCACCGGATAATCCACTAACTGATTTCCATGCAACCAGCCAGAACATACAAAATAAAAGCAAGCCCAACAATCCCAGTTCCGCCAATATACAGAGAAAAGAATTGTGAGCGTCCCTCATTACACCCCGATCTCTGATCTCGTCGCTTGTTTTGAGTAGGTAATCGTTGTAAGCCGTGATAAAACTGTTGATACCGACTCCGGCCGGCCAATTCTTCTTGACCATCTCCACGCCGACCATCCAGATATCAAGCCGTCCGCTGCCGCGGTCGGCGAGTTCTGTCATAGAAACGACTCTTTCAGTGATTAGCGGCGGCATCGTTTTTAAGGCCACACTGTTAAAGAGCAGGATAACCATCATCAAGGAGGTAATAAGCGCTATTTTCAGGATTTTGCTTTTGGTATACACAAAAGCGGCAGCGACTGAAGCCAGTACGGCCAGCCAAGCGCCTCTGGAACCGGACAACAACACTCCCCCGGCCAGAAGAAAACTGCTGATAAAATACAGGTAACGCTGATAACTCCGGTATTTGCAGGTCAGGTATACTGTCAAAATCAGAGCAACACATAAAGCACGCGCGAAGTGGTTGGGGTCTTGCAGATCTGAAACGGAAGCCCTCGTGACAAAACCGGCCTCATATACCCCCAAGGTGGCAATTATGGCGGCAGCAACGGCGCCAACAACATAACTGACTAAAACAACACGAAGTTTATCATCAGAATTGATTAAATTTCTGCTCATCAAGTACAGAAGGACCAGTTGGGATATGGTTAATACTGCAACTATTCCTTGATCCCAGTTAATCACCCATAAAAGAGAACAGCAAGACCATGCCAGGAAAAGCAGCGCCACCCCCAAGAAGCGGTCTGTCTTTATTTTTTCCCTTTTTAATATTACTTGGAAAAACCAGCATATAAATGTGACAGCCCCTACCACCCTCACCAAAGTAAAGGAGAAACCCAAAGTGGTCAATTCTTCAAACGGCACCATAAACATCATGCCGATCAGTCCAAGAAAAGGTTTCCAGAGTATTAGCGGAATACTTAAGGCTGTTATGACTGTTATTAACAAATTGCCGGTAAGGGAGGCCAGGCATCCCAATGCTGCGCCGCAGGCAACAGCCAAAAGCAGGGACGGTAGTGATTGTTCACTGGTTTGGCCTTTTAGCTTCGCTGCTCCAATAATTCTCACTTCTTTCATTTCAGCGCTCCCTGTTTATCCAGACTGCTTCATATCACTAACAGCAAACCTACGGGGTCATGGAAGCCCGCTTCAACCCTGATCTGCTTTTAACAATTTCTCTTCCAAGCAGAACGAAATGATGATGGCGACAATCAATCCCGCCAAAAAAGCTCCGGCAATATTCACCAGAAAGTCGGGTTGATCAGGTTTTACCGGGATATCCGCATAGCTGACCACTTTTATGTTATCTTTTTCATACAGCTGCGTGGTTTTCTTCCTTAAAACATCAACTATTTTATTGGCGATAAAGGAGGCTATTTCCGGATTTTCGTCTCTGACAGAGATTCTTAACAGCTCTAAATCCTTGACGGGAGTAACGGTGATTTTATCTGCCAGTTCAATGGCTGTTATGCCGTTAAGCTGCGTGGTTACTTCCTGTAAAATAACCTGTTCTGTCGCCAATTCCCCGTATGTTTTAACAAGCTGACGGTTTAAATTTAAGAAATTATAATCTGAAACAGGATTTTCTTCACCGGTCGTGTTTACTACCATGATGGTAGTAGTCGCGAGGTAAACCGGCGCCATTAATAAACTGATGATAGCCGCGGTAAATATAGATGCTATTGGGATAATCATTAAAAGAGACAGCCTTTTTTTTAGAATTTCGATCAAAAAATACCCCCCCCTTAACAAAAGCAGAGCACACACAACAAAATTCCCGGACATTCACCACCTGGACTACGATTCAATAGTTAACCACAGTTATGACAAATAATTCACAACTTTTCCTCCTCCCCAAAGCGTATGCACATATCGGGTGAAAAGAAAAACGCCCCTTTTGAGTGTGCCAAATGCACCGAAAAAAGCACCAGAGGCGTCTGCTACTAATTGTTATTTACATTGTAGTTAATGCTATACTTTCAATATATAAAAGCGTCGAATTATGACTTTATATAAATACCATCAATATCCACCCGGCATCCACTTGCCAGAGAATTCTTTTTACCATCTACCTCGATTCTCACTAAATGTGATTTGCCATCAAGAGCAACTGTGAAAACCCTTTGTCTGTATTCGTACTCTTTATCATAAAGATCAATCTTGGCCTGCGCGATATCATCAAGATAAACCACAGCAATCCCACGGTCCGGCCCTGTGGTAGATATCCAGGAGAACTCCTTGCCCGTTATGAGTATAGACGCGGATGCTCCTGGAACATCGGAATAATGCAGGGTATTTAGGAATGAATGCTCTGAACTTACTGAACTCCATGAGCCTTCATATTTTATTAATGGATTCTGGTCATCGATTGGAACCACGGCACATTTACTATCTGACCAGTTTCCCCAATTACCAAGGTCATCTTTAGCCCTGACCCTCAGGTAATAGGTACGACCGGCGCTCCCTGAAAATTCTCCTTCATATTCTGAAGTTTCCAATAGCCAGTTTTGCCAGGCTCCTCCCTCTCCCTCTTTATACTGAATGTGGAATTTTGTTACATTGCCTTTTTCAATAAAAATAGAACCTGCCCATTTGACTTTGAACGTTTGTGACTCCGAATCATCACTGGAACAACTGGGACAGAAAATGATATCGGCTGTGGGCGGGATAAGTGTTCCTTCTGCGGATTCGTAGGGCCCAATATCAATACCCCATCCCTGCGGGCGAATACCGCCGTTTATGTCTGTGCCTGGAGACCCATCTTTAGCGCCCCGGTCGATGGCGGGGCTGTTTTTGGCCAGCCTGAAATCGTTGGACATGTAATCAACAAAAAGAGGGTCACGGCTAAAGCTGCGCTCTCCCCGGCCGGTCTCTTGAAACCAAACCCGTTCATTTATGTCCTCACGGGAATACCTCCGGTTGTTAACAGATATTTCTGAATCTATACGGCTCCAAAAAATATTATGATTTTCTCTCTCCAAAACAGCAGAACAACCAAAATGGACCCCGCCGTAGTTATAAGCAAAAATATTATTAATTAACGCTACTCTGGCAATTGAAGTATCGGCCTCAGTACCCGCAATCAATCCATAATCACCAAGAGAACCACAATTGATCGCCAGGTTGTTGTATAATTCATAAGATCCTCCACCCAGCAAGGCAATACCTGCCATTCCATTGCTATCAACAATACAGTTGACCAGTTTATTGTCTTCTCCAACGCACCTGATGCCATAACGTCCATTGTGTCTGACCACGCAGGAGGAAATGACCATACTTGAAGTAATGCACCCAAAACCGTTTCCGGCATTATACTCTGCAAAACACTTTTCAAATAAAATATCCTCACCGCTGTCCAGTTTAAAGCCGTCAGGTAATTCCGGGCTTTCATTAAAGGAGGATCTTGTATGTACAATCCGGGCTTTATTTACCGGCCCGGGAGACACAACAAGACCAGGCCCGTTGTTATTATGCAAGTTGCAGTCTTTAACCAACAGATCTGTGGCTGATATAATATGAAGACCGGTACCACAACCTTGAATTTCCAAATTTCTTAATTGGATGTACCTGTTCTCTCCCCACAGAGTAACCCCGTGTTCTTTAGTATTTTTTATTTTCAACCCTGTTAAAGTTACATAAGAAACGCCAAACTGGAAGTTAAGGCCGTATTTCCAGACGAGCCCCGCGCCGTCCAATATCGCCTCCTCATCCTGAAACACAGCTATTTCAATAGGATTATCAACGGAGCCTGATTTATTTATTGAAACATATTCTTTATAAACGCCTCCCCGGAGCAAGAGCTTTTCCCCTGGTCCCAATTGGCTGACAGCGTAGGTTATGGTCCCCCAGGGACTTGTTAAAGAACCACTGTTATTATCGTCGCCAAAAGGAGCTACAAAATATGCTTCATATTCTTTGGAATTTTTTTTTGATAAATCTATAAAATACTTTTTACCCTCTGTCTTGCTGAAATATTTTAAATAAATATATAACCAGGCCAGGACAAGCAATATCCCAACTGCAAAATAGATTGCAATCATATAATCTCCTCAAATCCCTATCTATTTTGAAATGGATTCGCTCACTAAATAATTATCATTGTTAAAGATATATTCCGTCTATTTAGATTTTAATATAGTAAAATAACACATTTGTAATAATAATTTGTTTGCAAAACTGACACATGACTAGCTTATAAGGATTCAAAACCAGCAGGCATTCAGTAAGATAAAAGTTGGAAATACCTTTGGTTTTCTTTAAGCCACCGGTAGGTTTCGGCTAACCCATCAGTAATATTAGTAGCAGGTTGGAAGCCCAGTATCTTTTTCGCTTTCAAGCTATCGACGATAAGTTTGCGGCCTGCTGCAGGGCTGTCCTGATGAATAACGGGACTGCTGCTTCCAGTTACTTTCTTAACCTCACAGGCCAGTTGGCGCATGGAAACACATTCATCGCCTCCGACATTAAAAATCCCGCCGATAGCTTCAGGCAGGATCATACTTAAAACTACCGCTTCAGAAAAATCTGAGACATACGTATAAGTCCGGCTGTCTGAGCCGTCTCCGTAAACAGTAATTGGTTCATTCCGGATAGCCTGGAGCAAAAACTTAATCGGCACGCTGATCCTGGTATTTCTTGGCCCATAAATATCTGAAGGTCTCAGTATTACAGCCGCAAGACCGTCACTTAAGGCAAGTGTCCGGCACAAGAATTCTTCAGCAAGTTTAACTGCGCCGTGTACCTGTACAGGTTCCAGCGGGTGGTTTTCATCTATGGGAACGTATTTTTGGTTACCGTATACTGCGATAGAAGAGATATAAATAAGCAGCACGTTACGTTCCAGCGCGGCCTTTATTAAATTCATAAAGCCGGCTAAAGCTTCGGTTACGACTGCTGTTTCAATTGAGCGAAGGCGCAAAACCATGGGAAACGCCAGATGAACAATTGTATCAATATCCCTGGTTGCGCTCATAACCGAGTCTTCACAAGCTATGTCGCTGTTTACCAGTTCGACTTGTTTTTTAAGCGGGTGTAGATTATCTTCCCTGCCGGTGGTTAATTTGTCCAGAACCCTTACCCGGGCGCCTTCCAACAGCAGCTTTTCACAAAGATGAGAGCCAAGAAAACCGGCCCCACCTGTAACCAAGACATGACGTCCTTTTAGTCTCATCCGGCCCTCCTGTTTTTTTCTATAATTTCATAAAGGGGTCTACATCTTTACGATCTTCCCTGGCCGTTTCCCCACGGCGGTAAAGGACTACGGTAATTGTCTTCATTAATATTCTTATGTCCGTCCAAAGCGAATTATTTTCAACGTACCAGAGATCCAACTCAATCCTTTCGGGCCAGTAAAGAGCCAGACGTCCATTAACCTGTGCCCATCCGGTAATGCCCGGCTTTACGCTTAACCTCTTTTTTTGCCTTTTATCGTATTTTTTAAGATGGTGCAAAGGGGCTGGCCGGGGACCTATCAGACTCATATCTCCACGAAGCACGTTGAATAATTGCGGCAGTTCGTCAATGTCAGTTTTTCTGAGGATTCTACCAATACGGGTTATGCGGGGGTCATCCTTCTCCACAAACATCCCCGAACCAATATTCACAGCATTAGAAACCATACTCCTGAATTTATACATCCAAAAAACCTTCCCATGTAAACCCAGACGCTGCTGTTTGAAGAAGATTTCACCCGGTGATGATAATTTTATTGCTAAAGCCACTGCCAATAACAGCGGACTTAGAATCAAAAGGAGCAATATTGTCAAGAAAATATCAAACACTCTTTTAACAATCCAATATATTCTTTTTTCAAACATCTTAGTACCTCCGGTAAACGGGGAAATAACCTTCACCTTCTCGGGGGATTTTTGACTCCATCATCTTTTCAAGCATTCTGACGGCTTCGTGGTTATGCACCTTTTTCCCAATATAAAAATCCAGGTGTCCGTCCGGAGCAAAGGAACGCTTAAACCGGTAAATACCGTCTCCCTCCCGGTAACCACCGCCAAGTAAAAAATATTTGATTCCTCTCGTTTTTGCCCACTTGATCACTTCATGTTTTAAAATATTGTTGGGACGGTACTGATAATATTGTTCCAGAGTCCCTCCAAGAAAGGAATGCATGTAGAAGTTATTGTACAGCAGCAGCTCAGTTGATACTACCTGATTGTCCTTTATGGTATGAGCATATATAAAATTACCTTTCAACTCTTGATGAATATGGTCATAAAGTTCACCGTTGAAGAAGTAAAACTGACCGGCCCCGTTCCTTGCCAGGGTGTGGTGATAAATGGAAATAAAATCAGTAAAATGGGCCGGGGTATCTTCCATGATTACCTTCAGACCTGCCTGATAAGCCTTTTTTATGTTTTTACGGTTGTTTCGTCCATATCCCAGCCATATCTCTTCTTCTGATTTTCCGAGGTCAACACAGATTACAGACGATACTCTTTCGATCTCAACCTGTTTCTCCAGCAGGCGGTGGTTGCCCAGTAAAGGGTGAAACCGTATGAACTCCGTAATCACGTTGTTTCTTTCACAGTAGGCGGCAAAACACCGGTAAAAGTTATCCAGTACTTTTTCGCCGGCCATATGACTTGCCAGCGGCCCCCCGTAACCATACGGACTGGTAATATCATAAAGCTGCTGCTTGAGCTTACCCTTCAGTCCGGGGATCAGATCGATCTTCCTGAACAAAAAAGGGTAGATAACCATGTCGTTTCCTTCCCGGTAAACAAAGGCCCTCGCTTCTCCCCAATCTTTAAACAGCCCGTGGTATTCAGGCCGGTAGTACAGATCCGGACATACCTCTTTTACGTTTTCCAACTCCTCCAGCCACTGCTGCCGGTCCTGCAAACCCAGCACTTCATAATGTCCCATGCTACAGCAGCCCCCCCCCGGAACCCTTACCTTACTACCAATACCTCAGCCAGTAATAGAGCAATTTAACGTACTCTTTTCGTACCAACCGCCTGTCGTTTTCGCTAATACACCTGCCGTCCACGTTAAATCCCGAGTCATTGGTTGAGCAATAAAGCAATTTCACGCCTGTTTTTTTGAACACCCTGTCAAATACCAGCTTGGCACGCCTCATATGGTAGGGCGAGGTGACCACGATAGCGGATTGATATTGTTTTTGGATAATAATGTTTCTTGAAAAAATTGCATTTTCGTACGTGCTTTCAGCTTTTTCTTCTAAAATAATATCCTCCGTCCGGACGCCGGCTTGGATGGCTTTCTTTGCCATCTGCCGGGCCGACGAGCCGCAGCCGGACATTATGATCTTATGAGCAAAGCCAAGCCGGTAAAGCTCTGCCGCATAAAGCTCTCTTTCCGAATCTCCTCCGAGTGTTATCAAAACATCAACTTTTTCTGGCCGGTCGTTAACGTCCAGCAGCCTCGCCATAAGCGACCAGGGAGGAAAAGCAACGATACCAGCTATAACGAGAAGAAAGCCCAGACTCACGATGATCCACCAACCCCTTTGGCTAATCGGTATCACCCTCCCATTCTTTGTCTAACCAACTAGCCGATAATCTTCCATAGGGGTGAATGGCATTTTATCTCATGATTCATGACTCTTCCAGCCAAAATGATACTCCAGTTGTCAGATTTACCGGCTCATCAGTTGCAGGCCTTGTTTCACTGTGACTACCTGCATGTTCCTCTTTGCTATTTCGTCAAACAGGAATTGCAATGTATCTTGATTGATGCTTTTATCATCTGGAGTCTGGTTGCCTTTGTAAACATTGTGTGTATAGAAAATGGTCCAACCTCCCTCTGCCACGGTTTTGTCCAGAACCTCTTTAATTTCTTCCTCACCCGGCTTTTGCAAGTAATACCTGCTTAGCTTATATGAATTAAAAGGTTTTACATTAATCTGCTTGTCATAGGAGGTCGCGCCGGAGTTGTAATACTCCCGCACCAGCGGGTTAGGGGCGGCAGCAAACCTGAAAGGATAAGCAAAGTTTTCCCCTGTCAGGCTGTACTGCTTCAACCACTGTTTTGATCTCTCCAGCTGATCGCGTATACCTTTTTCGTCCAAATCTTTAAAGTGCAGATGATTGGCGCTGTGTGAAGCTGTTTCCCAGCCTGCGTCTTCCATTTCTTTTAATTGCTTTACCGTCATGGCCCCCTCTGAGCCCACAGACGAAGTACAGACGTAGTTTACTCCCGGATAACCGTAAGCCTTGTGGAGAGGAAAGGCGTTTTCAAATACTGATGAAAACTGATGGTCATAGCTGATGGTGACCAACCCTTTGCCCTTGCCCTGCTCATACATGTAACGTACTAGAATAGTACTGGCTTCTGCCCTTGAGATAGGATTCCACGGCCTGAAAGTCCCGTCGGGATAACCGGCAATCAAGCCGCGCTCTTTAACCGCTCTGATATATCCCCTGAACTCAACAGGAATTTGGTTACCGTCGTCAAATCCGGTAAAGCCGGATCCCTCTGCCAGGCCAAGTGACCGGGACAGAAATATAGCGGCTTCCACCCTGGTTATTGGTTCGTCAGGAATAAAGGCTGTTTGCACATATTCATCGGGGACAATAATTCCGGCAGCTATAGCCGATTCAACGTAGGGGTAACACCAATGATAAGCTCCGACATCTGTGAATGTGGGATTTACCGTAGGTTTTAAAGGAAGGCCGCGGCTTAGCACCAGCGCTTTGGTGAATTCAGCCCTGGTAATATTGCCTTCCGGTTTGAAAGTGCCGTCTGGATAGCCTCTGATAACATTGGCATCAGATAGTTGGCTGATATAGCCTTTCGCCCAGTGGTCCTGAATATCATTAAAGGTCTGGGCAAAGACATTCTGCCCGGGACAAAAACATGCCAGGGTAAACAACAGAACCAATAAATATTTTTTCATCCTGACCTCCTTTGCAAATTAAATTGAAACTTCTTCCCCCGGGCCACTTCTGCCTCATAAAAGTGACGGTACACCCGCACAGCTGTCCTGCTTTCCTATCCGGAGGAGCAATTCAGGTCCGGCAACAGCTCTGCGCAACACTTTGTTTAGGACTTCACTATCGACCTCCTCTCCCCCACCTCCTGCATGATATTCAATTACTTATAAACCGCTTTCCTTAGTGAACCATTCGACCGTCAGCCTTAGGCCCTCTTTAATGTCAGTTTTGGGACAGTAGCCGAGCACGCCGGCCGCCTTTTCCACGCCGGCCAGCGAGTGCTTTACGTCGCCCGGACGGGCAGCTGTATAGACAACGTCCACCCGGGTACCGGTAATGTCCATTAAGATTTCTAATAATCCATTTAAAGTGATTCTCTTGCCGCAGGCAATATTAAACACTTCCCCGGCTGCTGCGCAAGTCTGCATGGACAAAAGATTCGCCTGAACAACGTTGTCAATGAACGTAAAATCCCTGGATTGATTTCCATCGCCGTATATCACCGGCGATGCTTTATTGAGTAAAGCCTTGATGAAACGGGGAATAGCCGCGGCATACTCTGACTTTGGATTTTGCCGCGGCCCGAAAACATTAAAATATCTCAGCCCGACGGTTTCCAGACTGTACAGCTCATAAAAGATTTTTCCGTAAACCTCCCCGGCCAGCTTGGTTGCCGCATAAGGTGACATCGGACACAAAGACATATTTTCCACCTTCGGAAGAACCTCATTGCTGCCGTACACGGAAGAAGAGGACGCATATACCACTCTCCTGACCCCGGCATCCCGTGAAGCCAATAAAACGTTCAAGGTTCCCTCAATATTTACCGCATTGGTAGTCAGGGGGTCGGCGATTGACCTGGGCACCGACGGCAAGGCGCCCTGATGAAAAACAACCTCTGCGCCTGCAACGGCCCGCCGGACATCATCCAGACAGCGCAGATCTCCTTTATATAACTCAATTTCCTTTAATACCGGCTGTAAATTATCAATGCTCCCGGTAGAAAAATTGTCCAGCACCTTAACCTTATGGCCTAACTTCACCAGGGCAACGGTCAAATTGGAACCAATAAAACCTCCCCCGCCGGTAACCAAAATGGTACCCATGCAACAACCTCCATCTTACTTAGCTTGCTTTTTCCCTTCTGTCTTACGGGGTTTTTCGGTTTTTTTCTTTTTCTGTCGAGGAACTGCGGCCGCATTAGCATAATAAGCATGATAATCATCTTTAAGCGCATCCATTCTGGCGCAGTTTAAAGCCACACCCAGAATACTTGCTTTAGCGTTGGTTAAGAGTTCCCTGGTGTTTGTCACCGAATTTTGCGATGCAACCCTGGATCTTACCACTATAAGAACACCGTCCACGGATTTGGACAAAACTGCTGCGTCGGCAAACACCGTTAACGGGGAACCGTCCAGCAAGATCACATCAGCCTTTTCTTTCAGGGCTGCCACAAGCCGGCTCATTTCCTGGCTGCCCAATAATTCCGCGGGGTTGGTAGGCAGCAAACCAGCCGTTAGTATCCTGACCCCGGCTATAGGAACATCCTTTATGACCTGATCAAGATCTTTAAATCCAGATAAAACACTGGTTAAACCTAACTGGTTATCCAGGTTGAATATCAAATGCTGCCGCGGTTTGCGCAGGTCACAGTCTACGATAATCACCCGCTGACCCGCTTGCGCCAAAACAATTCCAAGGTTTGCAGTTATAAAAGACGCTCCTTCACCAAATCCGCTGCCGGCTATAAGGATGGTCTTTAACGTATCACCAACCCCTAAAAACTGCAGGTTCGTCCGCAAAGTTCGAAAAGATTCCGTTATAAAAGATTGGGGCCGGCTGTAAGCAACCAGTTCGTAGCTATTCAATCTTTGCTCTCCCTTCTCCACCGGTTTCATAAACAGCCACAGGTATTAAGCCAATTACTGGGAGCTTTATATTGTTCTCAATTTCGTCGGCGTCCCTGATGGTGTCATCCAGGTATTCCCTGGCAAATACAATTGCCACTGTTAGAACCAGACCAAAAATACCGGCTAGTATAATATTTAGAATCACGTTGGGGCTAACCGGCGAAACAGGCGGTAAGGCCGGGTCAAGTACTTGAATATTTTTCACGTTCAGGACTTTGTAAACCTTGCTGGTAAGCGTCTGGGCCACTCCGTTAGCCATTAAAGCGGCAACCGTCGGACTGGAGTCGCTTGCCGTAATTTTCAACACCTCGGTATCACCGGCCAGTTCCACCTGAATTCTTTTGCTGAATTCCTCCGGGGTAATATCTAAATTGTTGTTCTTAATAACTTCTTCTGCGACTGTCCGGCTTTTGGCCAACTCACTGTAGGTTTTAACAAGCCTTTGATTTAATGACAGGGTATTAATATTTATTTCAGAAGCAGGGTTCATTTCGTCTCTTAACACAATAAGATTTGTAGTTGATTTATAGACTGGCATCAATACGAATAAGTTAACTATCGCACTTGTAAACATAGCTATAACCGGTATTAAAACCAGCACCAGTTTAAGTTCGCCCAGAATTCTTCCGAACTCCTTAAGTCTCATTGCCTATCCTCCCTGGTTTACTGTAAAGGCAGCAAATATTTTTTCATAACCCATCCTGTCTGCCCGGAATCAAATTTTATATTAAGCCATTCACTTGTCTCGGATTGACCAATAATTTCTACGATATCACCGGAATTGAGAGTACCTATAATCGGACCCTCCAGGCTCTCTTTAGCTCTGACGTTAAGGCTCGACGCCTGAACCCTGGCTTTCACCGCCTGCAGGTTTTCTGTTTGATTGCTCTCTCCGGGCTGTTGACCGGTCTGCCCATCCTGATCGGGATTTTCTTTTTGCTGTTCTTCCTCAATTTCTGATTCTTCCGATTTTAGTTCTTCCGCAGCCACCCCCGCGTTTATCAATTTCTGTTTTTCTTCGGCCTGACGCTTTGCGGCCATAATCTCTTCAAGCACAGGATCCACGCCTTCAACTACAACTTTATCCTGTGCGCCCTGTTCCTGAACCGGCTGGGTCTCTATAATTTTTTCCTGCGGTTGCTCAGCGCCAAGAGGGCTTTCCACAGAGCTTGCAGAATTGGTAACGGTTTCTTTTTTCAGCGTATCCTCCGGTTTACTTGTGTTTTCCTGGACAGGTTGAATATTAGGTATATAATCAACTTGTTTAATATCCGTCTTGGGTTTTATTATGATTAAACCCGCCAGTATGGCCAGAACACAACAGGACAACGCCAGCGATTTCTTAAACTTTACCCTTGCCCCCGCTTCTAATTGAGCCAATGTTATGACAATAAAAATAGCAGTCAAAACGGCGCTTGCAACGAGCATCCATGACCACATCAAATTTGCCTCTCCCCCTAAAACACGCCTTAGCATCTTCTCTACCCATTCCTTGTTATTTTATGTCTGTTAAATCGGGCATGTGACACCTAAATATTGCTACTTTTTTTGCTTTCCCGGAATGTAACTTTCCCTTCAGGAACTTCATATGATATTCGGAGATTCCGGGCAATTGGCTGATGGATGGAGAAAGATGGGGAACTCTTTCTAAAATAGTTTGGCAAGTCAATAACATTGAATTTACTAAAAATGGAGTGATGTAACTGTAAAAAGATTTACTTTTGCGTTGGGTTTAATAATTTCATTAACAACTGTATTCTTGGGAATTGGGTTGGTTGGCGGCTGCAGTCAAAAGCAAACAACAATTATCCAGCCTGAAGCGATTGAGGAAGTAAAGAAAAATTTGGAACGCCAGGACATTGCAGAAAAAATAGCAGGCTATGCGCACCCGGAAGCTCTCATCAGCGCTTATGCATTAAACGAAATAATTTCCGCTCCCGATACACTTATTATTGATACACGCGGCAGTACATATAGAATTTATCAAAATACCTACCCCAAAGGGCACATACCTGGGGCGACAGCAATTTTACACAGCCTATACTGCCATCCCAACTACCCTGGCCGTATTGCGCCGCCGCTTCAGCTCCAAAACACACTTGGGGAAAGCGGGGCCGGCAGCAACACCAAAATCATTCTTTACGGTGACCAGGGTCTGCAAACCCGGTTGTACTGGGCAATCAAAATGTATGGTTATGACAATGTAAGAATTTTAGACGGCGGTCTGGATAACTGGCAGGGGTCCGGCTACGAAATATCCACCACTGTTTCCAGGCCTAAACGCGCCGTATTCGAGTTTGACTTAACAAAATTAAAGGCTGATCTGATGTATGCAACCATGCGTGACGTAGCGGCTGCGGCCGGCAACAACAATTGCGTCGTTATAGACGCCCGGACCAGCGACGAGTACGCCAAAGGGCACATACCCGGCAGCGTGAATATTCCCTGGTCTTCGGTTTTCAATAAAGACATGACCTTTAAGCCTGCTCCCAGTCTAACAAGTCTGTTTGCAAGCAAAAATGTTACGCAGGATAAGAAAATTATTGTTTACTGCAACAACGGTGTGCAATGCACCATGATTTGGTTTACCCTTTCAGAACTTTTGGGGTATCCGGATGTAAAAAGTTATGACGGTTCTTTTAATGAGTGGCAACAAAACGGCAAGCCCGTGGCGCAACAGTCCGCAAGTTCGCCCCAAATATAATGAAGAAAGTATATAAGCTTTGAAAGAAAGGGCAGGGTGAGAACATGAACAGAAAAAAAAAGATATTCCTATTCAGCCTGTTAATATTTATGATGGCCGGCTTCCTTTGTATACTGGCAGGTTGCAAACGCTCCTCAACCGGTATCAAAACAGTACAGTTAAGTCCGGCTGAACAGGCCGCCCAAAAGATATCGGGCTACAGCAACCCGGACGCTGTGATCAGCGTTTATGAACTCAACGACATGATCAATGATCCCAACCTGGTAATCCTGGACGCGCGCGGCGGTACTTCCAGGACACTGAAAGCAATCCTGGCGGAGGGGTACTTGCCGGGAGCGATTCAAATCATAGCTTCTCATTATCAGGATCCGGCTCGCTGGAACAGCATCGCCCCCGCGAAATATATTGAAAGGTACCTGCGAGAACTAGGCCTTGACAATTACAGTAAAATTGTCATCTATGGAAACGACAACTGCCTGCAGGGCCGGGTTTACTGGATGCTGAAAATGTACGGCTGTGATAACGAAGTCAAGATTTTAGATGGTGGTTTTGAAAAGTGGCAAGAGGCCGGTCTTCAGGAAAACATAGCAAAGCCGACAAAACTCCCCCGCAGCAACTTTGGGTTCAATCCGGTTAAAGAAGACTTGAGCTTTAAAACAGATTTAAAAGAAATGGGGGCTGTTGTAGGCAGCAACGACCCAAACAACATTATTGTTGACGCCCGTCCAAACAATGACTACTTAAGCGGACATATCCCCTCCAGCGTTAATATCAGTATCAACGATATCTTAAACGATGACAAAACCTTTAAAACAGCGCAGGAACTAGCCGACATCTTCACCAGCCGTGGCGTTACCCAGAACAAAAACGTATACGTTTATTCAACTCAGGGCGAAGAATCTTCCCTGGTCTGGTATGTGCTTCATGAATTGATGGGTTATCCCAGCGTGAAGAATTACTACGGCGGATTTAGAGAATGGAATTACAGGGAACGTCCCCTTGAAAAAGGCGGAGCAAGCGCTTAAAACCAACCGGCTCCAAAATAGTTTGAAGCAAGGAGCAATGGCTCCGCTACTTTCTTATAGATTAGTTGATGAGAAGTGATATTAATTAGTGACATGGAAAAAAGGTTTTAAAATAAAGTTGCTCCACCTCATCACGGACCTGCACGTCGGGGGCGCCGAGATGATGCTTTACAAGCTCCTCTCAAATATTGACCGGGAAGTGTTTGAGGTTGAGGTGGTTTCTTTGACGGATACCGGGCCAGTCGGTATAAAAATCAGGGAACTGGGGGTGCCGGTGCGAGCTTTGGAAATCCGCAAAAAAGCGCCGAATCCTTTAAAGTTGCTGCAATTTGCCCGTCAGATCCGTCAATCTCCCCCTCACTGCATCCAAACCTGGATGTACCACGCAGATCTCGCAGGCGGTCTGGCCTCCGTACTAGCCGGCCGTATCCCTGTGATCTGGGGGATACGGCACAGCAGACTTGATCCGCAAAGCACCAAACGAACAACCCTTTGGATTGCCGGGATCTGTGCCCGGCTATCCCGAAAGCTGCCGGCAAAAATTGTTTGTTGTTCAGAAGCCTCCCGCCAGGTACACGCTGAATTAGGCTACGAAACGGGGAAAATGGTGGTCATCCCCAACGGCTTTGACCTTTCGGCTTACAAACCGGATCCTTCTTCACGCATATACGTTCGCAGGGAACTGGGCATCCCCGAAGAGGCGTTGTTAATAGGAATGGTGGCACGCTACGCTCCCGACAAGGATCACCGCAACTTTATTTATGCCGCGGCCCGGCTGAACACCTGCCGGCCGGATGTTCACTTCCTGCTTTGTGGGGATGGGGTAACCTGGGAAAACCCTGAGTTGGTTGCGTGGACCAAAGCGGCAGGAATCCTTGACAGGTGCCATCTTTTGGGCCGGCGGGACGATATCGCCCGTCTCACCGCGTCCCTGGACATCGCCACTTCTTCTTCATATAGTGAGGGATTTTCCAACGTTATCGGTGAAGCTATGGCCTGCGGCGTACCCTGCGTTGCAACGGACGTGGGGGATTCCGCACTGGTTGTGGGCCAAACGGGCAAAGCTGTTCCTCCTAAAGACCACCGGACATTGGCGCAGGCATGGAGCGAACTTATCGAGCTTGGTCCGGTGGGCAGAAGCCGGTTGGGTCAAGCGGCCAGGCTCCGGATCAAGGAGCATTTTAGCCTGCCGCTAATCGTCAACCGGTATGAAGAATTATATAAAGAAGTCATATGTAATGACGTGAGTGAATATGCAGCCGATCAGTGACAGGAAAAGCTCAACGGCGCAAATACTGAAGGCCTCCGCCATCATTGGCGGAAGTTCAACATTCACCATCGTTTCCGGTATTGTCAAGAGCAAAGTAATGGCGGTACTGCTGGGGCCGGAAGGCATCGGACTCCTGGGGCTGTTGCAGTCTGTTCTGAATACTGCAGGCACAGTGTCCGGGATGGGCCTGGCTGCAAGCGGCGTGCGTCAGATTGCTGAGGCGAAGGCCTCCGGCGATACGGATTATCTTGCCCATACCCATATAGCATTATGGTGGTCCGCAGTAATAACAGGATTATTGGGCGCCCTGCTGTTAATAATCCTTCGCCAACCGGTTACCCGTCTGGTCATAGGCGCCGACGGATATGCCGGGGCGATAACCTGGCTGGCCGCCGGTGTCTGGGCGACTACCGTCTCCGGCGCTCAAACCGCTATACTAAACGGCTTACGCTATCTGGGCGATCTTGCCAGGGTATATATTCTCAGCGCACTGGGTGGCATGCTCATAGCTGTGCTGGCGGTATGGCAATGGAGAGAAGCAGGTATAGCCGTCGCAGTAGTAAGCACGCCCCTAGTCCTTCTGGTAGTTTCCTGGCATTATACGCGCAGGATCGTCAAGATTCGCATTCACGCAACCTGGCAAGCCGTCTCAAAACCTTTACGCGGGCTATTCAGCCTGGGTTTTACTTTTATGATCACAAACCTGATCAGGACAGCCAGTCAATTTGCTGTAAGGGTTCTTATTACAGGAACATTAGGTGTGACTGCCACCGGTCATTTCCAGGCGGCATGGAGTATTTCCGCACTTTACCTGGGTTTTATCCTGGAATCCATGGGTAAGGACTTTTATCCCCGGCTGACTGCAGTTGCCGATGACCGTAAAACCGCCAACACCCTGGTTAACGATCAGGCCGAATTGGCTTTGCTCCTGGGCGCCCCGGTTATCCTGGGCATGCTTACCCTGACCTCACAAGTGGTTAGTATCCTATACTCTGGAGTATTTGGAGAAACAGTTGGTATTCTGCGCTGGCAGTTCCTCGGAGACCTGTTTAAGGTCGCCAGCTGGACTATGGGTTTCCTTCTGCTGGCCCAGGGACGCAGCCGTTTATTTTTTACCACCGAACTTTCCTGGAATCTCATGTATTTGGGATTGGTTTGGGGAGGTTTACCAATCTGGAATCTCAAGGCGACAGGAATCGCTTACTTCTTGACCCATACATTTTACTTTTTTCTGCTGTGGATAATCATTTTTCGAGTGAACCGTTTTTACTGGAGAAAAACAAATCTTATCCTACTGATTGTCTTAATGAGTTGTGCAGCGATCATTTCATGGGCCAGACTTTTCCCGGGTATTGTTCCCTTGGTATTGGGTTTAACACTAACCCTGGCAATGGGTAGTTATTCGTGCTTAAGGATATATCGATTATTGGGGGGCTGGCCATGGATATATTTCAAAAAACGTTCGTAAATACTATTATTCCTCTTCAATCATGAACGCTTCATAGTTTAGTAAATGAAAGCTTTCAAAAAGGCTTAGCCCCCAAAAGATCCTTTGCCGCGCTTTTCCATCCATAGGAAAAACGGTGATAGCGAAAAGTGCATAATTCTTTTATCACTGTTTGCAATCGCCGCAGTTTTTGCCCGGGCATATTGCCGCGTACTTTTAAATGCTCTATCTTCGCTTCAAGTAATGAAATTGCCTCTTTGCTGTAATAGCCAGTATTGCCGGACATTAGTCGTTCGTGAGCAGCTGTATAATTATTTAGCTGGTGAACATAACTGCTTGAGTCCGTCCCGCGTGACACAGACAGCTGCTCCACAAAGCTGTTTTTTCTTGCGCCTAATTGTTGACGATCATGTTGGCGGTATTTTATCAGTGACTGAGAGATAAACGCTAAATCCGCATTGGCGGCTACAATCAAAGCAATCCACGCGTCATGCACCCAGCCTTCCGGAATAGGCAGGATGAGCCCCCTGAACTTTTCTCTGAAAGCCATAGTCGCGCCTGTTACCACATTACGTTTAAGCAGTACTTCAACAGCTTTTCCATGGGTGACTTTTTTTTGCGCAGAAGAGCTGAAGTCCTTGGACTGCCAGAGCCGGTAACCCAACGGACGCAAGCGTTCATCGACGACTTCAGCGTCCGTAAAAACAGCGCCTGTATTGGGTGAATTTAACAATACAGCCTCAATAAGCCTTAACTTTTCTGGCTGCCAAACATCATCCTGATCAGATAAGGCTATCATGCCACCTGTACACAAACTGATAGCTTTTTCAAAATTTTTTGTCGACCCCAGGTTTTTTTCATTAATACTTAAACGCACAGGAAAACCTGCCCTGGCAGCAAAATCTTTTACTATCTCCACCGTGTAATCCGTAGAGCAGTCATCACAAACAATCAGTTCATCCGGCAGGCGTGTCTGTGAAGCAATACTGTCAAGTTGTTCACTTATATATTGAGAGCCGTTGAATGTACACATTGCAACACTTAGTCCTGCCACTATTTCTCCACCACCATGGCAATTTCTTCACCGCAGCCCGGTTTCATTTTTAATAACGCCCATTCCACAAATTGCATGCCGCGTGACCAAAGACGAAGGGTGAATGGTATGCGGCTGCCCCAGAAGTATTTACCGGTACGCTGAATTATTTTACTGGCTGCGAAAAGTCCGTTCGCCTCTCTGATTGTAGTTGATATTTTATATTTTTCAAAACCCGATTTTCTCGCGAGCAGTTGCAGCGACGCGAGAGAAAAAATATGCAAATGCCTTGGAGGGTCCAGAGCAAGCCAACTGTTTTTAAACAGCTTATGCCCCCAACTTTCACTATTCGGTGTAATCATCACCAGGCGCCCGCCAGGTTTAAGAATACGGCGGCATTCACATAAAAGTCCGAGGGGATCATAAACGTGCTCAATAAGGTGGCTCATGGTTATGACATCAAAACAATTGTCCGGATAATCCTGAGACTGAAGGTCACCAAGGCGCACTTTCAGTCCTTTAGCTCTTGCGTTATCAACTGCCACGGGATCCAAATCCAGACCTTCTGTATCCCAGCCCAGGTCTTGCAAAAACTTTAGCTTATGTCCACTGCCGCATCCAATGTCAAGCAATAGCCCATTTGGCTGTGACTGCTGATACATAACACTGAAATCCATGTTTTCCCGCCGGCCCGGATGAAAGTAAAGCAACAGCCCCAGCGACTTCTTATAAATATTGACCGACTCTTTGTAATAACCGTATCTCCGAGCCAAGTAACCTTCTTTTGCCGATTTATATAAGCGCCGTGGCAAAGTATCAGAATTACAACTGTTGTCCTGGTGGGTATAGTAGTTTTTATAAGCCTTACCCACTTCTTCCATCAGTGGCTCCGGATCCAGCCACACCAGGCCGCATTCAGGGTTTGAACACTTTTTGAGATTCCATTCTCCTGGCGCGCAAAAGAGACGGTCTATTAACCCATGGTACAAGTTATGGCCTTGATGGCCACAAATGTAACAACATGGACAATTTTTAGTGTGGATTTTATTATCACTTTGCGGAGATAACACAGGATTTTCTTCATATTCGGTGAATGGCACTTCCATCCTCCTATCTTTCTAACCTCTTAGAACCTCTAAAAAATCAGGTAAAACAGCCTGTATTGAATACTTACGTTCAACCGTTTCCCTACCCCGCCTGCCCAGTTCCATCCGGAGTTGGGTTGATTGGAGCAGACTGCTGATTTTTACTACCCATTCCTCAATAGAACAGGCCAGACAACCGTTTAACCAGTCTTTAATAATATCCTTATTTACTCCGACAGGTGAGGCCACGGCGGGAATTGCCGCGGCCATGTATTGAAGCAGCTTTAACCCGCATTTTCCCTGATCATATTCATCTCCGGGCAGCGGCATTACCCCGATGTCAAAGGTTAGAATATGGCTTACTTCATCCTGTAACGACCAGGGCAGTTGTTCTACATTAACACCTGGGCATTGATAACTTAGCCCTCCGATAATACGGATTAAGATAGCATGCTTTTTGGCAAGTTCTTGAAAAACGGGTTTCAAAATATTCAAGTACGGCAGGGAACTGGGTGTGCCTATCCAGCCGATAATATATGGTTCACCCGCATTTTTGCCTTCATATTTCTTAGCCGGATACCTGTTTATATCAATTGTAGTTGGGATTATCACTACATTAGCGTTATAAGCCCTAGCGTAAGACGCCAGATATGCATTGCCGGCAATCACAGTATCACACCGCGCCAGTACCCTGGCGACCCTGTTGGTGTCATGAAACCGTTCTGCCGTCGTTTTGGAACGGTGGGCATAAGTTGTAAAAATAGCGTCGTCAAAATCAAATATAATCCGTTTGCCAATCATATTCCCAACCACACAGATCAGCATTTCAGGAAACGGGTACACGTGCGGTAAGACCAGGCGCTGGATAATGATCACATCATAACGCCATATAATAAAGACAGCCAAAATGCGGTTTAATGCTCTTAGTCCAAAAAAAATGGCCTTATGAAATAAACCTTTATAGGGAGCGAACATGGTATACATAAAATCAGATATACCCGCCCTGTAATCGGCAGCCATCCCGGTGCGGCGCAAATAATCCAGGTACTGGTAAACCCTGTACCGGCTGGCCGGGTCATTCATTGACGCTGTCGGCAAAAAAAGCGCTTTCAATTTTAACCCCTCTGATTCACAAATAACCTGGTTTTCCATACTATGGACTCTCGCTGGTCAGACTTTTTTGAGACGCTGCTTTGCAACTCTCGAACCAACTACTGTGGCTGACATACCACTCTATGGTATCATGAAGCGCCGCGGTGAAATCATATGCCGGCCTCCAGCCAAGCTCGCGGCAAATTTTACCGTTGTCTATCGCGTATCGCCGGTCATGCCCCGGGCGGTCTTTTACAAATTGAATGAGACTATGCGGTTTTTCTAAATACGTCAATATCTCCTTGGCCAGTTCAAGATTGCTGAGTTCCCTGCCGCTGCCGATGTTATACACTTCTCCAACCCTGCCAGCCAAAATTACTTCCCTCAGGGCACGGCAATAGTCCATTACATAAATCCATTCGCGGACGTTCAGTCCATCGCCGTAAATTGGAACCGGCTTATCATTCATAGCGCTATTGATAATTACCGGAATGAGTTTTTCGGGGTACTGGGCCGGTCCATAGTTGTTTACGCAACGGGTCACAATTACCGGCAGTTGGTATGTTCTGAAATAGGCCCGGCAGAGAAGATCGGCTGCCGCCTTGCTGGCCGAGTAGGGGCTGTTAGGGGCAAGGGGCGATTTTTCGTCAAAACTACCGGAAAAACCAAGTGAACCGTATACTTCATCTGTAGAAACCTGAATAAACTTTTTAACCCCGTGAAGCCGCACAGCTTCCAGGAGAACCTGAACTCCTTTAATATTACTTTCGATAAAAGGATCTGCGTTATCAATACTGCGGTCTACATGTGATTCGGCAGCGAAATTTACAATTATATCCACATCTTGGCTGACAAGCCTTTTCACCAACCCGGCGTCGGCAATGTCACCCCTGACAAAATGGCAGCGTTTTTGATCCAGTCCTTCCAAGTTCCTCAGGTTGCCTGCGTAGGTTAGCTTATCTAGGATTATGATCTGCCAATCATGGTGTTCACCGAAAATATAGTGAATAAAATTTGAGCCAATAAAGCCTGCTCCACCGGTTACGAGAAGCTTCACGGACAATTACCCCCAATTATATTAATACTCCCTGTTTCTTGATCATCTCTAGATATTTTGCAAGGGCTTTTTCCCAGGAGGGGAGCAGGTAGCCAATGGTTTCCTCCAAAGGGAAAGGATCCAATATAGAGTAAGCAGGACGCCTGGCCGGGCGAACCAGCGCTGCGCTATCACATGAAGATAAGTCTACTGCCAGGCCGCACATGTCATATATTTCCTTCGCAAAATCATACCAGGTGGTACTCCCCTGATTCGTAATATGGTAAGTACCGTAGCAACCGCTGCCGCTTAAATCAGCTATAGCCCGGGCCAGGTCAACAGTAAAAGTAGGGCTTCCCGACTGGTCGTTAACAACACTTGCTTTTCCCTTCGCCTTACCCAGCTTGATCATGTTTGCAACAAAATTATTGCCGCCAGGTCCAAAAAGCCAGCTGGTACGGACAATATAACAGGGACATGCAATCTCCTTTAGCGCCCTTTCGCCCCAAAGTTTGCTGCTTCCATATATATTCAAGGGGTGTGGAACATCATAAATACCGTAAGGTTCCTTCTTGCTCCCGTCAAAAATATAATCAGTGCTGATATGAACGAGTACTGCTCCCAGCTCCCTGCACGAAGCCGACAGATTGCGCGGTCCCAGGCCGTTCGTGAGGAAAGCCCGGCGCCGCTCACCTTCCGCGCCGTCCACATTTGTATAGGCGGCACAGTTAACAACAATATCAGGCTCCCGGGCTCTGATAGCATCCCTGACCCTGTCAAATTCAGTAATATCCAGTTCATTCCGTTGCAAAGCAATTACTTCCATACCACGGCTGATATATTCAGCCGTAACGGCCTTTCCCAGCATCCCCGCAGCGCCTGTAACCATGACTCTCACCTGTTGATATCCTCCCACAAATACGGAATTGAAGGATCATTATACGGCAGGCGATACTCGTCGGGTTGGCTGTAATTATACAATTCTGTTGGGAAATTCACGATAAGCGAGGTTTCGTTCCCCTCCGCCGCGAAACCATGGTAAACCATGGGGGGGATCTTCAATAATACCGGATTGAGAGAACCTAAATGGAACACGTTAACCAACCCATTGGTTGGGCTTCCGTCACGCAGGTCACAGAGGACCGTTCTTGCCATGCCGGATATGCAGACAAAGTGGTCCCACTGCAATTTATGATAATGCCAGGCCTTAACTACCCCCGGATAGCAGGCGGTTATATAAGCCTGGGAGAATTTCATAAATTCAGGCCAATCACAGCGCAGCATCTCCATCAGAAAGCCTCTTTCGTCGGGTACTGCCTTTAGGCTCCTTACCTCTACGCCTTCAATAAATTTGATGGTGTACACCTCCAGTCTCAAATCAATACTTCCGAATCATCACCAAGGAATATACGGACGGCCTTGCGCTGGCCCATAACCCGGCTAACCCTGGTGTTGTTGCCGATAAGGCTATCCTCAATTCTCTCTACATCCTTCAGGCAGCAGTTGCTAAGGACAACGGAATGCTCAATGCTTACATTTTCAAGCACGCTCTCATTGCCTAATGCAGTATATGGTCCAATAAAGGAATTTTCTATCATCACATTTTCACCGATCACTGCCGGCCCGCGAATGACGCTATTTACAACCTTGCTCCCGCTGCCGATCGCAACCCTTCCCACAACCCTGCTGTTCTGGTCCACCTGCCCGTTGCTTACGGGTCGGGTATATTCGTCCAGAACCACACGGTTTGCTTCCAGGATGTCGTCCTTTTTACCCGTATCCAGCCACCATCCTTCCAAAATTTTGGCCTCAACAGGATTACCTGATTCAAGCATCGCCTGTATGGCGTCCGTTATTTCCAGCTCCCCGCGCCAGGATGGTTGAATCCTGTCTATAGCGCTGTGGATAGCCGGTCGAAAAAGATATATGCCCACCATGGCCAGATTGCTGGGCGGTTCTGCCGGCTTTTCTATAAGCCTTACAACCTGCTTATTGTCGCCAAGTACGGCAACTCCGAACTGACACGGGTTGGCGACCTCCTTTAAGTGGATCATGGCTTCATTTGACGAGTTATTAAAATCCTTTACTGATTGACTGACTCCACCCTGAATCAAATTGTCACCTAAGAACATAAGAAACGGGTAGTCCTCCAGGAAAAGCCTTGCCGATTTTACCGCATGGGCGAGTCCCCCAGGCTCGTTTTGTAGAATATAATTAATGGTGGCATCCCAGCGCGCGCCGTTTCCTATAGCCTTTCGCACCTGCTCCCCGGTTTCGGGGGAGATAACAATCCCTATATCACTAATACCCGCGTCGCGGACCTGTTCAATCACAATTTGTATGATGGGTTTATTCGCTACCGGAATAAGCTGTTTTGCCATGGTATGGGTCAGCGGCCGCAGACGTGTTCCCTTTCCACCGCATAAAATAAGAGCCTTCAAACGAAACACTCCCGATTATTTACGTGATAGCTATAAACATGTTAGCTCATAAGATAATTTTTCTTGGTAAACCGGCCAAATATCTTATTTAAGGCCCAACTTTTTTGCATACCTTCACTGATAAAAAGTAAAGCTACCATTATTACCTGCAGCCGAACACGGTAAATACCGCCTATATTGGCGGAGCCCAGGCTGTAAATCAAACCAAAAGTTAAAATAAAAAGCAATAGAAACAAACATGCCCCTCGTTGCGTCCTCCAAAGTTGTTTAAACCCTGCTATAAAATAACTGTATAAAAAGTACAAAAAGATCATTTCAGGTACTGCCAGGATACGTATGGCACCAATTGATTGCCAGGGAAAAGGGGCAAACAAAAAATAGAATACGCCAATGGGTAAATATTTTAATGCGTCAAAAAACGAATCAAACTGAACGTCTTCGGCAAAAGCCCCTTCTCCATAAGCGGCATTTTGATGCTGTTCACCTATGGTTTCAAAGTTCTGGCTTAAAATATAATCTGTGCCCATAAAACCGTATCCCATTTGCTGCAAAACAAATCCGGCTATGATCACGATGGCAAACGAATACGCTATTCTTTGCAGCCAGGGAAATTTCGAAGCTGCAAAAATATAAGAAAGGGCGATACAGACTGCAATTAAAATACCTGCGTAAAATCTCATTGTAACCAGCGCCATTAATAACAACGATATCAATAGTAGCCTTCCCAGTTTATACTCCTCAATCAATTCAAGGGTATGCCTTACAATTAACGTAATCAAAAATATGACCAGGCTATCCTTCAAGTTTAAAGAGGACCAAAGGATGGCGGACGGATAATAAATAGCCAGCGCATAGCTGATTTTTGCCGCTTTAGAGCCGCTGAGCTTCAAGGCAATAAAATATAGATTCAATCCGATGCACACAGAGGCGATACTGTTAATAATAATTACCAAGTCAGGCTTAAACCCGGCAAAGTAGTAAATAATGCCATTCCAGTATTGATAGCCAAAATTATTTTTATTGATGTCCAGATGCGTGCCGTTATGCCAGGCTTCGGCGATTAACCTGCCTATTTGCTCGTAATAAATCGCATCCGAGGTTTTAACATATTGAATAAAGGAAGTTTCAAAGCAATGGGTTGATACAATAAAGATTAACCTGAACAATAAGGCGCCAAGCGCCAGAAGAAACAAAAATTTTCTGTCTGATACGGGTACATGGTGGATTCCGGCAAGCAATAAAATTGCCGCGCTAATTACCAACAATAATGGTATCATAAGCAAATTTTCGTTTGTTAAAGCGCCTGCTATGATGCCGGCCGGGACTAAAATATACAGCAATAATTTAATATAACCACCCCCTTATTGATTTAGATTTTTGTGATTTTTTCTTTGCCTCTTTGTACTAATTTTGTTGCATTTCGCGCGTCCAGAATAATCCTGGCGTTGTCGACAACCCATTGATAATCGAGACAGGTGTGGTCGGTTAAAATCAGAACACAATCCGCTCTGTTTATTTCTTCCACCGACAGATCCATATTCTCAAGGTATATCCCATTCTTGCCAGGCATTTTGAATTTCGGTACATATGGGTCGTGATAAACCACATCAGCATGATTTTTCTGGAGCGAACTTATAATTTTGATAGCAGGCGATTCCCTGATATCATCAATGTCCTTTTTATAAGCTACACCCAGAACCAGAATTCTTGAATCATTCAGGCACTTTTTGTGCTGATTGAGTAATCTGACCAATTTGTTAATTACATAATCCGTGGCTTGATTATTTACTTCCTCGGCGAGGTCGATAAAACGAAGCCTAAAATCATAATCCAGGGCCTTCCAGGCAAGATACAACGGATCAACTGGAATACAATGCCCTCCCACACCGGGTCCGGGATAAAATGATTGGATACCAAAAGGCTTGGTGGCGGCAGCATCTACAACCTCCCACATATCAAGCCCCATCCTGTCGCATAAGAGCATAAACTCGTTAACCAGAGCAATATTAACCGCTCTATATGTGTTTTCAAATATTTTTGTCATTTCAGCAACGTCAGTTGACGTAACCGGAACAACATGTTTAATTATTTGGTTGTAAAAAACACACGCCACCTCATGACATAGAGCAGTGACTCCACCAACGACTTTTGATATATCCTCCGGTTTGAAACTTTTATTGCCGGGATCCACTCTTTCGGGGGAAAACGCCAAAAAGAAATCTATTCCTGCTTTTAGGCCGGTAGACTCCAGGATCGGCAGGACCACCTCCTGGGTTGTTCCTGGAAAAGTGGTGCTTTCCAGAGATATCAATTGCCCTGGTTTTAAATGGCCGGCTATTTCTCTGGTAACAGTAAGGACATAAGACAGGTCCGGTTGTTTCATCATTTTTAGGGGAGTTGGAACACAAATAATGATAATATCAACTGTATTAAGCAGATTGTATAAATGGCTCGCCCTTAGGCGTCCATTTTCCACAAGGTTTTTAAGCACATCATCTGGAATATCGGGGATATAACTTTTTCCATTGTTGATCTGTTCGACTTTACTGATATCTTTATCAATTCCTGTTACCAAAAAGCCTGCTTTCGCCTGTTCCACAGCCATCGGCAAACCAACATAACCCAGGCCGACTACAGCGACACTAGTCTCACGCTTTATAATTTTTTCTATTATTATTCTTGCTAAGCTCTCTCCACGGTCTTCTAAAACTTTCATCAGCAGACACCATCCCCAAGACAACTTGCTTTTCTAAAACCAGGTAATACATCTTGCAATAAACCAATTACTTTTTCTTCTTGAAATGAAAACTCCGGGTTTGTAATGGTATTCATAAAAGCATTCACTTTGGCAGAATCCAGCTTGCAACCACTAACAGCAAAAATACGTTGATGACTGGTGGGTACGGGCTTTTCATTTTCTGCAAGCAGCTGTTCCTCCAACTTTTCTCCCGGGGATATTCCAGTAAAAAGCAACTTTATATCTTTTTCAGGCTCGTAACCCGATAACCTAATAAGTTTTTTAGCTAAATCGAGAATCTTAACAGGCTGACCCATATCTAATACAAAGATTTCTCCCCCTTTTGCCATTACACCGGCCTGGATAACTAGTTGCGTTGCTTCCAGCGTAGTCATAAAATAACGGACCATATCCGGATGTGTTATTGTTAATGGGCCACCCCTTGCAATTTGTCTTTTAAACAAAGGGATAACACTCCCCCTGCTTCCCAAAACATTGCCAAAACGGACAGCGACATAACGAGTTCCACCCCTGACATTCATCCCCTGAATAACCATTTCCGCCACACGCTTTGTTGCGCCCATGATACTGGTAGGATTTACTGCTTTGTCTGTGGAAAGCATGACAAATATATCAGTTCCAGCCAGATAAGCTGCTTCAGCTACAATTTGCGTTCCAATAATATTATTCTTTACCGCTTCGCCGGGAAATTTCTCCATAAAACGGACATGTTTGTGAGCAGCAGCGTGATATGCTACTTTTGGGCGGTATTTATCAAATATTTTTTTCATGCGAACACTGTCTTTAATATCAGCAATTTCTGTTTTAAAACATAAACTTGGAAACTTTTCTTTTAATTTTGACTCGATTTCATATATGCTGTTTTCTCCACGCCCCAGTAAAATAAGCTCTCCAGGTGAAAATTTAGCGACTTGAAGGCACAATTCAGAACCTATGGAACCACCCGCTCCAGTAATCAGCACATTCTGACCTGTTAAATACTGTGCAATTTTTCCTATATCCAGGGACACCGGCTCCCGCAAAAGAAGATCATTCATCTCGATGTCCCGAATATGACCTATTCCTATCCTTCCCGTTATGAAGTCATAAAAACCAGGTAATATCTTTAGCCGCGCTTTGCTCGTCTGACTGATTTCAACAATCTGGCTGATTACTCGCCCCGCTGCGGAGGGTATAGCAATAATAATCTCGCTGATGTTATATCGGTTAACAAGGGTGGGGATGTCTTTGCGGCATCCTAAGACAGGTAAACCATGTATGCTTTGCCTTTGCTTACTTATGTCGTCGTCCACGAAGCCAACAGGCTTATAATCGCTGTTTTGTCTTTTGGTCAAGATTTCTGCCACTACTCCACCCGCCACACCAGCCCCAACGATTAAAACCGGCTTATTTACCCTAGCCGCTTCTGCCCTCTCTTCAACCATTATTAAACTCCTTCTATTCCTTCTGCATACATTTATTTCATGATATGGGGGATCAAGATATATGGTTACAGCCAAAAACGGGGTATTAACATCAAACACCAACTCCCGTCGTTCCGTTAGTCTTCTTTGCAATGGAAGTATCGGCCCTGAAGATCTGAAACAGGTGGTATATCCTGGAACAGTGTATACTTCTTTGACCATTGCTAATACTAAAAAAAAACAACTGGAGGATAACAATGGAAAATAATGTTACTGTTTATACCACTCCTACCTGACCTCATTGCAGCCACGTGAAAGAGTTTCTTTCACAAAGAGGAGTAAAATACACGGAATTAAATGTTGCCGCGGACGAAAAGGCCAGGGATGAAATGATTAAAAAAACTGGCCGTATGGCCGTTCCTACTGTCTTAGTGGGAAGCCAGGCTGTGGTAGGATTTGATAAGAACAAATTAGATAAGCTCATCACATAAAAAAAGCCCTATGAGGGCTTTTTCGAGTTAGAGTATTAGATAACTCATGACAAGGTCAACGTATTTTACAATTAAAAAGTATCAGGCAGCGCCAATATTTGCTCCATGATCTCCTTGAATACGGGAGCCGCCGATTTACTGCCGCTCTCGCCATCCTCAACGAGAACAGTTATGATATAGCGGGCTTGTGTAAGCGGAGCGTAACCTGTAAACCAGGCGTTTACCAGCCCTTCATTGTTCGCAATCTGAGCCGAACCCGTCTTGCCGGCGCTGCCGTTTACAGGAACCATAGCTTCCTGGCCGGAACCCTTGGCGGTAACTTCCTCCAGAAGCGAGCGCATTACCCCGGCTGTCGACGGGGACATTGCTCTAACTTCCTCCGGCGGGGCCACCTGTTCACCTTTTCCTGTGCCGTTACGAATCTCCTTTACCAGGCGAGGCTCCTGGTACATTCCATCCGTAAGAATAGCATTGGTCATGGCAGCTATCTGGATCGGGGTGACCAGGACAGGACCCTGGCCCACACTGCAACCCGCCAGGTTATAGGGAGCCGCTATAAGGTTTAAATCCTGGCGGGGGTCGGCTGGCGCCGGGTAACCACCTATGGACTGGTTATCTAATCCCAGGCGCCTGGCATACTCAATTACTTTGCCTGCCCCTAATTCCAAGCCAACCCTGGCAAAAACCGGGTTGCAGGACTCGGCAAAAGCCTGCCTGAAATCAAGTTCTCCATGACCTTCCTTCTTCCAGCAGGGCACCAACTGGTCCTTTTCCCCTGTACACTCAAAACGGCTGGCGGGGGTAAAAATTCCTTCCTCAAGGGCGGCGGTGGCAACCACAATCTTAAATATGGAACCGGGTTGATATAGAGCAGTACAGTGGTCAAAATAATTGCCGCCGGCTAAAGCGCCATTGTCCTCAAGATGCTCCGGATTAAATCCGGGGCGGCTGGCCAAAGCCAGGATATCACCTGAACCGGCTTCCATCACCACTACCGCGCCTTTACCAACCTTCCTGTCCATAACGTCCTCTACAATCTCTTGGATTCGGGCATCCAAAGTAAGCACCAGATCCTGCCGGCCGCTGTCCCCAGCCCTTTCATCAACTAAAAAACCCGGCCCGCCCAAAAGGTTGCCCCGGGCGTCTGCAAATACCCGGACAGCTTTCTGCGGCCAGGAGCCTTTTAAGGCTCCTTCATAATATTTTTCCAGGCCGGCTTTCCCGACCAGGTCACCGAAATGGTACAACTTTCTGCTCTGTTTCGAAAGGTCCACAAATTCCTGCCAGGAAGAAATCTTCCCCACATGGCCGATGACTTGTGCGGCCAGCTGGCGGTCCCCATAACGAAACTTCACCGGAAAGACCATCACGCCTGTCCAGCCCCTGTTTTGAATGGAAGAGGCCTGCACAGGCGTAGGAAGAAAGGGTAGAGTACAGGGCTCTCCCTGCAGATAACCCGAGACAAGAGCAGTGTCAATCCCCAGGATTTCGGCCAGACCGCGGGAGACCTCTGCTTTGTCACCCACAGCGTCGGGGAAAATAATAATTCTGTTTTCTTCTTTTGTTCCGGTTAAGGGTATTAAATTCCGGTCCAAAATTTCGCCCCTGGCTGTTTCCTCCAAGGGGACCCAGCGACTCACCTGTTCCAGGGCCAGACCGGAATACAGGGCGCCCTGCCTGACCTGGACATACCATAGCCGCCCCGCTAACGCTAAAAAACAAACTATTAACAGGATAAAAAGATTTACCAGCCTCTTCTGCCTTAAAAGATCCACAATCTGCAGTCCCTTCTCACTTCAGGGCATTTGGCATTAGCATGGCCGGTTATGGCTAATTTTATACAATTCTTCTGATTATGGCATAGGGCGGCACAGGCCGGTCAAAAGGAATCCGCACCAGCTGCCTGGGATGAGGGGCAGCCTCAACCAGCCTGCCTTCATCGTCTATTATCTCTGCTGCTTTTTGAACAAAGTCATTACCCCTTGGAACCATTACCTCCAACAGGTCCCCCACGGCAAACCGGTTCCGCTGTTCCACCAGAGCCAAACCCGTGCGAGGTTCGTATTCCCTGACCAGTCCCGCGAATATATGGCTCCTCCGGTAGACGCCTGCCCCGTAATGCTGACCGGAAGCGCCGGGGTTCCCAAACATAAAGCCGGTAGTGTAATTGCGGTGGCTGACCTTGCTGATATCCTCCAGCCAGGCTGGATCAAAACGGTAGCTGTGCGGGTCCTTTTGGTAGGCGTCCAGCGCCGCACGGTAGGCCTTCACGACACCTGCCACGTAGTTGGCGCTTTTCATCCGGCCTTCTATTTTAAAACTCTTGACTCCAGCCTCGATGAGTTCTGGAATATGCTCAATCAGGCAGAGGTCTCGTGAGCTTAAGATGTAGGTACCCCTGGTGTCTTCCTCAACAGGGATAAATTCGCCAGGCCTTTTTTCCTCCAGCAGCGCGTACTGCCAGCGGCAGGATTGGGCACAATCACCACGGTTGGCGTCCCTGCCGGTAAGATAATTACTGAGCAGGCAACGGCCGGAATAAGCCATGCACATGGCGCCATGGACAAATACCTCCAGGTCGACCGGCACTCGTTCAATGATTTCTTTAATTTCATCCAGGGACAGCTCACGGGCCAGAACAATGCGGGATACTCCCATCCTCTGCCAAAACCTGGCGGCAGCCCAGTTGGTAGTGTTGGCCTGGGTGCTGAGGTGGACCGGCAGGTCCGGATACAAAGTCCTGGACAGATCCACCAGACCCGGGTCGGACATAATTACCCCGTCCACCCCTGCTTCCACGATTGACCCCAGGTAACCGGGAATAAGCTCCAGGTCCTGGTTATGGGCAAATATGTTTACGGTCACGTAAACTTTTGCGCCATGCGCATGCGCAAAGCGTACTCCTTCGACCAGATCATCGTGCTCAAAATTGCCTGCGCCAGCCCTCAAGCCAAAATGCCGCCCACCGAGGTAGACGGCATCGGCGCCATAGAGAATGGCAATTTTCAACTTTTCCAAATCACCCGCCGGGGCTAAAAGTTCAATCACCGCTGGTACATCTCCTTATTGACATTATGCTGCGCCAGTGTGGTGGCAAAAGCGTGATAGCCATCGGGTTTGGCGACATAATAAAGATAATCCGTGTCTGCCGGGTTAACGGCGGCCAGGAGCGAGGGCCTGCCGGGCATGGCGATGGGGCCCGGTGGGAGCCCATAATTTTTGTAGGTGTTGTACGGTGAATCAACTTCCAGATCCTTATAATATATTTCAGGCTTGTTCTCACCCAGCGCATACTGGATGGTGGCGTCTATCTGAAGAGGCATCGAAATTTTAAGCCGGTTATAAATAACCCCGGCGATTAATGGCCTTTCTTCATCAGCCTTGGCTTCCCTTTCCACCAGGGAAGCAATGGTGACAGCCTGATGCAGGGTCATCCCGTTTCTTTCAGCTAAAGCCGCGAATCCTAGTTCATCTATCTCCCGTTGAAAGCGCTTTAACATGGTTTCAACTATTGCGCTTTCACTGTCGCCGATGTTGAAGTTATAAGTATCGGGGAAAAGATAGCCTTCCAGACGCTTATCTCCTTCAGGCGCCCTGCTAAGAAAACTATAAGGAAATTCCTGGTTGGCCACTACGGAAATAAACTTCTCCCGGTTGACCAGCCCTTTCGCAGCAAGCAAATCTGCCACCTGAGCAGTGTTAAGCCCTTCAGGTATGGTAATGGACTGGACGGCTAAACGTCCATCCACCAGTTCCATAATTATTTGAGGCGTGGATAGTGCACTGCTCAACCGGTATTGACCTGCCTTAATGCCGCTGTCCATACTCTTCCACCGGGTATATAGCCTGAACGCTAAAGAACTGCGCACCAGTCCCTCTTTTTTCAATATTTCTCCGACCATTCCGGCGGTTGCCTGTTGGGGTATGGCCACCACTATTTCTTTTGACTCATCCTTGGATGAAACCGGGGACAGCATGACCAGAACAAAAAAAAAGGCAAGACAAAATGTACCTGCCAGGCTTAGGACCGCATAACGGTAAAGGACTACCACTTTATTTGCTTTTGATTTATTTTTAGGCTTGCTGCCAGAAAATCTCATGATCGCTCCGGTTTAACATGCCTGCATGGCCAATTATAATATAATAAACAGCTCATTGTGCTTAGTTAATTCGCATCCCAAATTTTAAGGCCAGTCAGCAAGTTTATTCTCAGTGTAGTTGCCCAAGCCGCCAGCGGCACCACGTATGATGATCAGGATAATTCCCCATACTGCCATGGCGACGACGCCTATATATGAAAATGAATTCGCACCTGCATTTAAGCAACATTAGCGGCCGAAATGCTCTCAGGTTAGTTTTTATATTCCTGTTGTTCCCGGAGTGTTAACGGTACTAGTGGAAGCCGGCCCGCCGGCCGTGATGCCGCGCCCGGTAGCGGACGTGGGAATGGCCGGATTCGCAGTACTGTTTATGTTGCTCCCGCCATTATTGTTGATTGGAACAGCGTCTTGTCCTCCCTTTGGAGGGCCGGACGGTGACGGAGTAGAAGGAGCTATCTGAGGTACAGACTGCACTGCCGTCCCAACAGCAATAATCTTGTTAACCGGGTTGTAGTCACTGGACGGAAGTCTTTCTCTTTTTTCCACCACGCCCTTCAGCCTTACAACTCGTTCAGCAGCAGCTATGAACCCCTTGGAACCTTCCTGCTTGACGACTTCTTCGCCTTTCGGCAGGCTGGCGTCAGTTTCATAAATTACCTGGGGTTCAATCTCCCGGATAATCCATGAGTTAACTGTGACATCTCTTTTAAACTTGGTATTGCCATAAATTTTAATGGTAAGCTGCCCACCTGACACATAGGACTTTATATACAGGTAGCTGTCTGTATTGTTCCTGAATTTCATGTCAATGGCATCATAAACCACCGTGGCGTCACGCCCGATAGGTACATATGAAACAGGCAGAGAGTGACTGGATCGTTCTATGATGTCCAGGTTGGCCAGGAGGATGCAGTTATAAAGCGTTGTAGAAACCTGGCACACACCACCGCCGGGCCCGTCGACAAATTCATTGTTGACGATCACCGGAGCATTCTTATAGCCCGCCTCCGTACTGCGCGGCCCGACCACTTTATTAAAGGATACCTCATGCCCCGGCATAATCAACAGCTCGTCAAAGGCCTGGGCTGCAACGCTGACATTATAACTCCGACTTGTTTTAGAGGGGTCAAATGCTGTGGTATACCTGGACAGAAGCCCGTCAACCTTCATAGACTCGACAAAATCGGTCGAACGGGAGGGGGCTACCGGAATCAGCGTGAGGTTAACCTCTTGCTTCAAGCCTGCCCCCAGAAAATTATTAATATCTTTTTCCAGGCGGTCCAGATCCACCCCAATACCGTCTTTGGCGGGCACTATAGAAACCGTATCATTGCTGTTTACCCTAAAAGTGGCGTCAACCGGTTCGACAATGATCTCATCGGCCAGTTCCCCGACTTGGGAGGACAGCTTTTCCCGGTCATATTCAAAAACAGGCGAAAGCGCCAGACCCGTTTTTTGAAACTGCTTCTTTTCCTGCCAGCGCTTATATAGCGACCCGCTTCTGCCGGCCTGCAGCGCGGCATCCATCACCGCTTCTTCGTTGAGATTGAAACCAACCTCATTCAGCAATAAGTTCCATGTCCGGTCCTGATAGCGCAGGACCACCCTGGAAGCCCGCAGAGTTTTCTCTACTTCACCCAGCCTGGTTACTCCTTCAGCCTTCGTCAGTCCTCCCAGTTGAACACCCAATACTTCAACCCCCGGTAGAACCCTTTCCGTGGCAGAGCGAAAAAAGCCCGAGCCAAATAAAACCAGGGGCAGTATAAACACAGCAGCTATGATGAGGCCATATAGTATCCGGTCACTTTTAGCGGACACAACGAATCACCCTTCATCCATAAAAAAAGCCGGACTGTGGGTTAACCCGCAACCAGCACATTGTATTTGAGAATTACTCCACTTCTTCCTCAGTCAGCATCTCTTCCCAGGCGTCTGCTACTTTTTCCCATTCCTCGTCATCCTCAATATCTACCAGGAGTTCATTACCTTCATCATCATGGGTAAACTTGAGAATGATTGCTTCGTCATTTTCTTCCTCAACCGGCAGCAGGATAGCATATTCAGATCCGTCAACATTTATGATATCAACGACTGTAAAGTCATGTTCCGCCCCTTCTTCATCGACCAGGGTGATAACTTCTTCTTGTTCGGTCACTATATCCACCTCTTCTAAAGTTTATAGCTCATTTTATATTAAATCAGTCTACCTGTCAAGAATTCCCGTTTTAGCTCAGTTCGGTATTTATTTTGTTTTATTTGGCCGCTTTTAAGTCAAGATAGCTTTGTAAAATTAACACCGCGGCCATCTTGTCAATTACCTGCCTGCGCCTGGTCCTGCTCAAGTCGGCCTCTATCAAAAGCTTCTCGGCAGCTACCGTGGTCAAACGCTCATCGGTCATTTCAACTGCTACCTTCAATTTCTTGCCCATCCGGGCTGCAAAAGACCTTGCTTTCTCGGCGCGCGGGCCGGAGCTGCCGTCCATGTTCAAGGGCAGACCAACAATTACCTTTTCGACCTCATAGCGCTCCACGTATTCCTTGATTTTAGCGATGTCGGCCTCAATAGATCCTTTGCTGTTTATAACCTCAAGCCCCTGGGCAGTCCACCCCATAGGGTCGCTCAAAGCCAGTCCAATCTTCTTATCACCCAAATCAATCCCTAAAATACGCATTATATCACCTTTATACAGAAATCTGGACACAACGGGCTGCAATAACCACAGCGAGTGCAAAGCTGGTGGTCCACAACCGCCTTACCCTCGTTTAACCGCAAAGCCCCGGAGGAGCATTTGGCCAAACACTCTCCACACCCGCAGCAATACTCCTCAATGTGCAGCCGCCTGGGTTGGCGTCTGACTAAAGATTTAATTTTTTCCGGCACCGCCTTCCCGCTGAAAAGACAAGTGTTATAGGCCACTTCCTCCTCAGTGCTCATTCCTACCGCGACCGAAGCAAATTCCGGGATGGATAGGATAAAAGCAAAGGCTTCCTCAGGCCTTTCCAATAGGTTTCCACCGCCCAGCGCTTTCATCCCATACAACCCTTTACCTGCTTCTGCCGCATTGTGTATGGCCGCCAGCATGTCCTGGATGTTTCCTCCCTTGATACCGATACCTGATAAGTTAACGAGGGGTTGGATTATTTCTATCTCGGGAACCGAGGCCGCTCCCAATACCCCCTCCACATGATGGGTGGAGATACCGATGGCCCGGACCAAACCCTTTTTTTTGGCCTGCGAAAGGTACTCAATAGCCTCCCAATGCCCCCGGATGGTCAAAATTGACTCCTGCTCATGGAGCATGAAAATATCGATGTAGTCCCTTTTAAGCTCCCTTAGCGCAAGTTCCAGGCTGTCTTGCATCCCCTGCGAGGTGTAGGCGTAACATTTCGACGCAATGATGACTTCTCCCTGGTAACCCCGGATTGCTTCACGAATATAACTATAAGTGCGGTAAAGTTCAGCCGTATCAATAAAATTCACCCCTGCTTCCAGAGCCGTACGGATAATGCGGGCTCCTTCAACCAGGGGTAGGTTGGCCTGGAGCGGACCGATAGTCAGCGCCCCAAAACAAAGCCGGGATACTCGCATACCGGTCCTTGCCAGATATCTATATTGCAACTCCCGACATCTCCCCTAAACGCCTTACTTTTTTTCCAGGTAGCTTTTGACAAGTTCCTCAAGGATTTCATCGCGCTCAAGCCGCCGGATCAAGCTGCGGGCGTTGCCATGGCTGGTTATATACGCCGGATCCCCTGATAAAAGATACCCCACAAGCTGGTTGATCGGATTATATCCCTTCTCTTTTAACGCTTCATGGACCTGATGAAGGATATCCCTGGCCTGGTTAACTTCTTCGGCCTGGACCTTAAACATCATGGTTTCTTCTGATACATCCCAGGACATAGGTAGACCACCTTCCAAAACTTTATTAATACTAAAACAAAACGACCGGATAGTAGCATTTATTTACTTTTACAACAGCAGTGACTTCACTGGTTGATAACTAGTTTTATCATAGACCAAAATTACCGTTTTGGCAAAAGTAATCAATTATTATTAATATTCTCCAGCATTATTTCTTTTCCTTCATTCTTAAAATCTACTTTAAAAGATGATTGTACGTCCTGTTTAAAGTAATATCTCATCTTTGACAGTTAAAAAATATAAAAAGCTTGAAAGCCCTGTGTTTGCAAGGTGTTCAAGCTTTTTTGTATTTTAAAAAAGTGAGTAATTTTTTTATTTCTTAGTAGTGGTCAAAATTTTTTTC